>JANMWU010000598.1:0-6942 GCA_031380785.1 Gemmatimonadaceae bacterium | reverse complement strand
CCAGTCGGATATCAGCGCGCATTTCATCCGGACGGCGAGCTGGCCGTCGCGCGGGCGGCGAAGGCGAAGAACCATCTGCAGGTGCTGTCGACAGTCAGTACAACGTCGATCGCGGATGCCATTGCCGCACGCGGCGCGCCGCTCTGGTATCAGCTCTATCACGACGCTGGCGACTGGGCGCGCACGAAGCAGATGGTACAGCGCGCGGAGAAGGAAGGCGCATCGGCCGTCGTGTTCACCGTCGATCTGCTCGCCGGCAGCAACCGGGAAACGATGATCCGCTCAGCGCGCCGCGATCCCCGCAATTGCGTGGCGTGCCATGAAGGCGGACCACCCGTGCCAGGGCTGCGCGGCCAGGTCGTCGGGAGTGGTCAGCCGCGTGTGCCAATGCTGAATGGCTTTCCTCCGATAGCGCGCGAACCGGAAGTTGAGACGGCGACGTGGGAATGGGTGAAGCGTTTGCAGGACACGACATCGCTCCCGGTCCTGCTCAAAGGTATCGTCACGAAAGAGGACGCAGAACTTGCAGTCGCACAGGGGATTCGCGGACTGTTCTGCTCGAATCATGGCGGGCGCGCGGAGAATTCGCGCCGCGCAACCGTGGCGTCGTTGCCGGAAGTTCTGGACGGGACGAAGGGAAAAATTCCCGTCATTCTCGACGGTGGAATCCGGCGCGGGACAGATGTCTTCACCGCGCTCGCACTTGGTGCCAGCGCAGTCGGCATCGGCCGTCCGTACATCTGGGGTCTCGGTGCTTTCGGTCAGGAAGGCGTCGAAATGGTGCTTGCGATTCTCAGACGTGAGACGGAACTGGTGATGGCGCAGTGCGGGGCGCCGAGCATCGCGCGCATCACACGCGCGTACATCGTGGAGCGGTGAGCCGCGCTGCGGCGGTTCGAATCACGGTGTTCGATGTCTCGTAACGTGCTGCTCGCCGCAGGCTGAACTCAGTGTGCGAGACCGCTGACGCCGCTCGCGCACTCCAGATCTCAACCGAACGACATGACCGATCACCCGGCGGCGCCATCGAGCCGTCGCCGCCCCGCCGCCAGGTCGGCCAGCAGTGCCACATGAACATCCAGCGCATCGATCACCCGATAGCCAGGATCGCGCCCTTCAAACGCAAGGTTGAGATCCGTGCCCGCCAGCACGATCGCCTCGGCCCCTTGCTCTGTCACCATCCGCTGTCCAGCCGCGAACATCGCGTCGCGCTGCGCGTCACTGCAGACACCGGCGAGTGCGATATCCTGATAGAGCTGGCCGAGTCGCTCGATATCGTCGTCGCAGGCCACAGCGGTGGTCCGGTGCAGCTTGCCGTAGAGCCGCGTTCGCATCACGACGCGCGTGCCAAGCAGACCGACGCGACCAAGGCCTTCGCTGGCGAAATAATCATCCAGCGGTGCTACGGCGGAGACAAGCGGCAGCACCGATCGTCGCACTGTTTCATCGAAACAGAAATGCCCGCCGAGCGATGTGATGGCCGCACACTCAGCACCAGCTGCCTTGAGCCGCACAATCAGTGCGGCGTGGATCGCGGCCTGCTCCTCGCGCAAGTCGGCAAGGTTGTTTCTGATCAGCTCATGGATGTCCGCCTGCACGATCGTCAGCTCCAATGGCGTCTGGAGCTGCCGCATCCGCGCGCACAGCCGCTGATAGTAGACAACGGTCGCTGCCGGTCCTATTCCGCCGATCAAGCCGATATGCATCACGATGCTCCGCCGCGCGAGTAGCGCGTGCTCCGTGCGAGTTATTTTCCTTGCGTGCCAGAGACAGTTGCCATTTTGCCACCGGGGCAACGCGTCGGCAAGCGCGCGAGGTTCTTTCGAACCTTCAGGCACATCAGCCGTCACCACGAAACCATGTCACATTCTGATTCGGGCGTAACAATTCACATGGCGGCGAGCCTTGATGGCTTCATCGCGCGGAAGGACGGGCGTGTCGACTGGATGGAGACGTCGGACGAATTCGAAGGCGGGGAAACGATGGCCCCGGAATTCGTCGACGCGTTCCTCAAAACGATCGACTGCTACGTCATGGGTTCCCGGACGTATGAGACCGCACTTCGCTTTGAAGCGCAGGGATTCGGGTGGGCGTACGGCGACAAGCCCACCTTCGTGCTTCCCACTCGCGCACTGCCGCGGACCAGAGACAATGTTCAGTTCCACTCAGGCGATCTTGCGCCGTTCGTGAATCAGCGGCTGCGATCCACCTACCGCAACATCTGGTTCGTTGGCGGCGGTGCGGTGTGCGCCGACTGCCTGCGACTCGGTTTGGCCGACGAACTTCGCTATTCGATTCTGCCGGTCCTGATCGGCGAAGGGAAGCAATGTTTCGAGAAGCTCGATGGAGACGTCGCTCTCCATCTGGCAGAGGTCAACGCGTTCCGGAATGGCATCGTGGAGCTTCGTTACCAGGTCACGGGATGCCTTCGCGATTGACGAAACGACTTACACCGCGTCCGACAAACCTGAAAAGTTGAAACCCCATTCGGTTGGGCGCGCGCCGTTGCGGCGAACCCGGATCGCCACCGCCTTTCTCGCAGCGGTGAGCCAATGCATCTCTCATTTCCGCCGATCAGTACAGGCCCAGGCATCAGAACATGCGTCCGATATTCAACTCTAAACGCGTTCCGCCACGGCGATTCTGCCCGCTCGCTGTCAGCTCGACCTGACCCAGCGGCGTGATCGAGCCGACCGAGAGCCCGAAACCGGTATGGTAGCGTTGCTGATCGAGCGTCAGAACATTTCCAGCGTAACCGATGTTCGAGTGCATCGTTGCGAAGAGCTGGCGACGCACCTCCCACTGAACGTCGACACCGGCGCGGACCACCGATGTCCCAAATTCCTCACTCGGTCGCAGTCCGTAGAAAGGCAGCGTGCGTTCCGGGAAAAGCACGCTGGGGTACGAGCCTCCGAGCTTGAAGCTCCGATGCGGTGGGAGCGCATTGCCGCGCGTTGATGTGCCCACCATGGCGTCGGTGAGCAACGACACTGTGGGTGCCAGCGGTTGCACGTACCGCCCGCGCACCAGATGCTGCGTGAAACGCGTACTCCCCGCGGCGTACTCACTGCGCGCGAAGACCGAGGAACCACGATGCGGATAGATGGGACGGTCGAGTGCTTCCCACACGAAGAGCGCAGAGACACTTCCGAATGCATTTCGTGCGCTTGAATCAGTGACCGCGATGGCCGTCGCGGCCTTCGACGCTTCGCCCATCACTTCGAGTCCGACGCCGCCGTGCTGTCCGAACTTCGCCCCTGTGAATGCGTGCACTGACGCAACCGAGAGCGTGACTTGCAGTGCGCGTTGTCCGTTCTGATAGATGTCCAGCGGCGCGTGGATGCCCGATGCACCGGCGCCGAAGACGAACCTTGGATTCTCAACGCTGGTGGAGAAATGTTCAACGCCAAGTTTGAGCTGCTCACCGAGGCGCATTTCGAGTGTCGTCGCGGAGCCGGTGCCGAGGCGGTTGCGGAGGAGCACCGAGAAGAGCAGGGCAGCCTTGTACGTATCATCGAACCGGAAGCCGAAGCCGGCACGATCAACTTCGCGCGGGGTAGCACTGACAACCAGCGTGGTGTCGGTACCGGTGGCATCCAGCTGATACTGCACGCGGTCGTACAGGTCCGTGGCGTACGCGCGCTCAATGGCCGTGTCGATTGCGGCGGCGGTGTACCAACCTCCGGCGTGCAGTGCGAGCGCGCGGCGAACCCGCAGCGCCGCGCGGCCAGCGACGCCTTCGACTGTAATCTGTGCCACGCGAACCGAATCCGACCACGGCGCGTGCCGCGCGATATCGATTGCGCTGCGAGGTACGGCCAGGGCTCGGATCCGGGCGCGCAGTGCGTTCGCGGCCGCGGATCCGCGAGCGACGATCTTTCCGGCGTTGCTGAAATCGGTTGCGGTGAGCCCCGTGATATCCGGCTGGATGTACAGATCACACAGCTTGCGCTGCGATGCGCTGGATGCCTCCATCTGAAAGCTGATGGTCTGCATCAGCACATCCGTGAGGCTCCCCAGCTCATCAGCCCTGAGCAGCGGATCGGCGACATCGCTGCAGATGACGATGTCTGCGCCGCGCGCGCGTGCATCAGCGGCCGGCAGGTTGCGCACGATTCCGCCATCGATCAGCAGTCGACCGTTGAGCGGCACCGGTTCGAAAATGCTCGGCAACGACATGCTGGCGCGCATCACCTTCGCGAGCGAGCCGTGATCCAGCACGACCGCCTCACCGGACTCGATGTCGGTGGCAACGGCAACGAAGTCGCGCGGCAACGTGTGAAAATCGCGCGTGGTCTGCGCCGGCCACGTCAGCGCGCTGAGCAACCGGGAGATGCGCTGTCCAACGATAGCCCCGGACGGAAGTGTTGGCCGCCAGTTCCGCATCGGCACGCTGAGTAGCGTGCGTTCGCCGGTGCGCCGCCGATCCAGGCCAAGCAACTCGTAGTCGCTGGCGTCACTGAAGTAGGAAGGCCAGTCGAAGCTGCGCACCATGCTGTCAAGCGCCGATGGCGAATAGCCCATGGCGTACAGTCCGCCGACCAGTGCGCCCATGCTGGTGCCGGTCACAATCTGAGGCGAAATGCCTTCCTCTTCGAGCACCTGCAGCACGCCGATGTGCGCTATGCCCTTGGCACCTCCACCGCTGAGGACAACCGCAACACGCGGAGCACGCGTCGACGCTGCGGGAACGGCGTTTGGTGTGACCTGCGCGCCAAGCGCTGAGGTGAAGAGCGTTGCCGCAAGGCCCAGTGCGGCTCTGATCCATCGTGACGAATTCATGCGGAGAAGCATACCGCGCCGGAAGCGCGGAATGGTGCGTTCGATGCGTCCGCTGCGTGGAGTGCGGTCAGGTCAGTTGGTCGCGCTCGCGCGCCGTCGTGTCACGAGAGCGCAGGTCGAGTGAATCCAGCGACAGCGCAGCGTGCATCTGACGCCCGTTCGCGGCGTTGACCCGCCCGACGGTCGCGGCACCAAGCCGGAGCACGGCCGGTGGCACGTGCCGCCGCGGTCCGCTGCCGCCGCGTGTCGTCCCGATTCTGCTCCTCATGCGCGCGGCGGCGGCGTCCGATTCAGACGCGGCAGTGATGCACGAAACATTGGAGGAGGATCGACCACGACGGACGCGACACAAGGCGCGGGGCCTGCAGGCAACCGGCCAATTGCGGCGGAGCCTGTCACTGTCGCTGGCTCCCGGCGTGTTGTGGCTGCACAGCGCACCGGAGTTGTTCGAGCGACTGGTTATTCAGCGGCGGTGGACTGCGCACCGGTTCACCCGATTCATCCTTTATGCGATGATGGCTGCGCTGATCGATTCCGGGCCAGCGTGATGCCAGTGCGAACTCAGGCAGATGGCGGGGATCTGCGCTGGTGCGCTAATGCCTCGTGCTGCGGTATCTTGGGCGTGACGTCCGCAACAGCGTGCCGATTGGCGACCTGATGAGGCGGTTGGGCTGAGGTGAGCCCGGGACTTTCTCCATCAGTGCGATCATGAACATTCACGCCCCTGTCGGCCTCCGGCTGGTATTTGTCGTCGCTGTCGTTTTGCTGTTCACCGCCTGTGGCTCCAGCGCCCGATTGCCGATTTCGGCCGGCATCGGCCCATCTCCGGTGCTGCCCGAACCGCAGCACTCGCTGATTCCGCTGGTGAATGTCGCGGCCGTCAATCGCTGGCCGGCGGGAATGCGGCCACACACGGCTGACGGACTCTCCGTCACGGCATTCGCCGACAGCCTGGATCATCCGCGCTGGTTGTACGTGCTGCCGAATGGCGATGTGCTCGTAGCCGAAACGAATGCACCACAGCGCCCGGACGACGCGAAAGGCATCAAGGGATGGTTTTTCAAGCGCTTTCAGAAGAAGGGCGGCGGCGCGGTACCGAGTCCGGAGCGAATCACGCTGTTGCGCGACACGAATGGTGACGGCGTTGCGGACAGACGATTCGTGCTGCTCGACCATCTGTACTCACCGTTCGGCATGGCGCTCGTGAATGGTCAGCTGATCGTTGCCAACAGCAATGCGCTGGTGCGTTTTCCGTATCGTGATGGCGACACGAGCATCACGGCGCCAGGCGTTGTGATCGCGGCCTTGCCTGCCGGTACGATCAACCATCACTGGACGAAGAACGTGCTTGCGTCGCCCGATGGCGCGACGCTCTACGTAGCGGTGGGATCGAACAGCAACGTCGGAGAGAATGGAACGGCCGCCGAGTCGGAACGCGCGGCCATCTGGGCCGTGAACGCGGCAACTGGAACCCATCGCATTCTGGCGTCGGGGCTGCGTAACCCTGTCGGCATGGCTTTCGAGCCGGAGACGAAGGCACTCTGGGCGGCGGTGAACGAGCGTGATGAAATCGGCGGTGACCTGGTGCCCGACTACATGACGGCCGTGCATGATGGCGCGTTCTACGGCTGGCCGTACAGCTATTTCGGCCAGCATGTCGATGCCCGCGTCAAACCCGAGCGTCCGGAACTTGTGGCGACGGCAATTGCGCCCGACTACGCGCTTGGTGCGCACACGGCGTCACTCGGCTTGACCTGGTCAGGTGGCGATGCGATGCCTGCCACAATGCGAAACGGCATGTTCGTGGGACAGCACGGATCGTGGAATCGCAAACCTCGCAGCGGCTATGCCGTGATCTTCGTGCCGTTCGTGAACGGCAAACCGGTGGGCCAGCCGGTGGATGTGTTGTCCGGCTTTGTTGGTGCGGACGACAAGGCCATGGGGCGGCCGGTTGGCGTGGCGATGGATTCGCGCGGCGCGTTGCTGGTCGCCGACGATGTTGGCAATGTGATCTGGCGAGTGCGCGGGGCTGCAGCTCCCTGACGGCGTTGCACGCGTCATCGCCGCGGATACAGATCCGGTCCGAGTACCACGTCCGCGCTGCGCCAAGCCGCATCGAACGCACTCTTTGCGGCGGTGGCAGCACTGCTGTGTTCTGCT
>JANMWU010000583.1:0-3230 GCA_031380785.1 Gemmatimonadaceae bacterium | reverse complement strand
CAAGGTTCGGGTGCGCGCGCCTGATGCGGTGCGATTTGACGCAGCCGCGTTGGCGTCACTGCCGGTGATCACGGCCGCCGGTCGTGCCGCCACGCCGCTCGGTGCCGTCGCCACTTTTACGCCGCAGAATACGCGGGCCGAACTGCTGCGCGAGAATCAGCAGCAGGTGGTGAAACTGACCGCCGGCGTAGCCGGGCGTGCGCTCGGTGACGTGATGAACGACGTGCGTGGCGTCCTGGCGAAGCATCCGGTGCCGCAGGGCATCAGGCTCGAAATCGGCGGACAGTACGCCTCGCAGCAAACGGCGTTCGCCAGTCTGCTGCTGGTGCTTGCGCTGGCAGCCGTGAGCGTGGTTGGCGTGATGGTAATTCAGTTCCGCAGTTTCGTGGAACCGTTTGTGGTGTTGCTGGCGGCGCCGCTGAGTTTTGTCGGCGCGATTTTAGCGCTGCTGCTCACCGGCACGCCGCTTAACGTGAGCAGTTTCATGGGCGGCATTCTGCTGGTCGGACTGATTGTGAAGAACGGCATCATCCTGCTGGACTTCACGGATCACCTGATGCGCGAACGGGGGCTGGAGCTGGAAGCGGCACTGCGCGAAGCGGCGCGCGTGCGTCTGCGTCCGATCCTGATGACGACGCTCTGCACGCTGTTCGGTTTGCTGCCACTGGCGCTCGGACTTGGCACCGGCAGCGAGTTGCAGAAGCCGCTCGCACTGGCCGTTCTTGGCGGACTTGCGCTCTCAACTCCCATCACGCTGTTCCTCGTGCCGTCGCTGCTGATGGCGATTCGAGGTCGATCGTACACCATCTCGAAGTTCGATGTTGGTTTGTGATCTACGTCTCACGCTGAGGCGCGGTCTCAATGTTCGTTCCTGACCGACGTCTCACGCGGAGACGCGGAGACGCGGAGCAACGCAGAGAAGGCTTTTTTGAAACAGCATCGCGCAATCAGCACTTTCGCTGCGCGAGCGCAGTTTCAAAAAGAAGTTGTTCCTGCGCCTCCTCCGTGTCTCCGCGCCTCCGCGTGAGACGTATTTGCCTCACGCAGCGATGAGTTCAGGGTTTCGCGGCGACGGTCAGCAGAGTGAAGGAGCCGGCAGTCATTGGCGGACGTGGACGAGGCGTTGCAGCAGTCGGCGCAGGCGCAGCGCCGAAGTCAGCGCTGACCGTATAGAGCTTATGCGTACGCTGGTCGATGGTGAGAGTGCGGGCGCGCGCCATGGTGGGCAGCGTTTGCTGAACAGAGTATTTGTCAGGAGCATCTTCGTGGACGAACGTCATCGAGCCCTCGCCATTCGCACTGATCGCCAGCTGGTGCACGTCGTCGAACACCACGCCGTCGCTGCCCTCGCCGATCGGCACCGTGGCAACGCTGGCGCCAGTGAGCGAATTGATCACGACCATGACTTTGTTGCCGCAGACCGCAAACAATCGGTTGTGAGCGCGATCAAGCGCCTGACCGGTGGGCTCCTCACATCCGGCGAGCACCCAGCGGCTGCGAATCCTGAGCGTTCGCGCATCGAAGGCGACGATTTCATGCGTGTCCTCGATGTTCACGAAGATCGTGCCCTTGCCGTCGCTGTTCATGTATTCCGGCTTGCCGCCCAGTGCGATCAGGCCGACGACGGCAGGCCGCGACACGTCGATCGCCGTGGCGTTGCTGGAGCCGCCATTGAACGTGAAGACGCGCCTCGAGTCGGCGTCGAACAGAATCGCGTCCGGATTACTGGCCTGCACCTTCACCTTCATCAGCGGCAGCAGCGAACGTGTGTCGAACACCGTGACCGACGAGTCGCGACCGTTGCTGGTGTAGCCGCGATGCGACGCTGCGTCAATCGCAATGCCGTGCACGCCGGCGGTGTTGGGCACGTCGCCGACGAGCGAATCGTTGTCGGTATTCACTACTTGCACGTGAGTGCCGCGCGAAATGTACAGACGGTGCGCACCGGTATCGACTGTCAGGTAGTCCCATCCACCATCCGCACCCAGCCGCGCACGATGGGTGACCGCGTACGTGGGTGGCAGCGCGGCTACGGCCGCTGCAAAGGCGATCGGCACGGCGACGAGGAGGCGCATGTTTTGATGGAGTTGAAGCTTTGACGTTTGAACAACACCGGAGAAGCATACTCATGCTGTGCGCTGAAGTGCTCTTGCAGTGGTCGGCATCGACACCGATGTCGGCGAATCATGTACCGACTCTTTCTCTCATGAGGTTTGTATGACGAAGCACATTTCGCTCGGGCTCGTCGCTGCCGTGGCGGCGGCGCTGTTGCTCCCGCAGCACAGCGCGGCGCAAACGTTCAAAACGCAGAAGTACAGCACCGGCGGTACCGGTGGCACCGACTATCTGGCCGTCGACCCAAGTACCGGGCACGTGTATATCTCACGCGGAACTCACGTGATGGTGGTGAACGGCGCCACCGGTGCGGTGCTCGGTGACATCCCCGACACGCCACGCGTGCATGGCATCGCGTTCGCGGTCAAGCAAGGTCACGGCTTCACCACCAATGCCGGCGACAGCACGCTGACCATGTTCAACTTGTCGGACATGGCAGTGATCAGGAAAGTGCACATCGGCATTGACGGTGCCGACGGCATCATGTATGACGAATCGACGAACCTGATCCTGTCGATCAATCACAGTCATCCAATGGGTACCGCCGTGGCCGTGAATGCGAAGACCGGCGATGTGGTCGGCACGATCACGCTGAGCGGTGCAGCGCCTGAAGGCGGCGCCGCCGACGGCCGGGGCAACGTGTTCATCAACATCGAGGACAAGAACGCGATTGATGTCGTTGATCTGAAGGCGATGAAAGTCACCGCCACGTGGAAGATCGAGCCGTGTGATGGCCCCACCGGTATTGCGTACGATGGCCGGACGAAGCGAATCTTTGTCGGCTGCAGCAAGAAGTCAGTCGTTGTCGATGCCACCAACGGCAAGGTCGTGGCCGAAATCGCGAATGGCGATGGTGTCGATGCGCTGGGCTGGGATCCGACCGAGAAGATGATCTATATCCCCGCTGGTCGCGATGGAAATGTCACCGTTGTCCGGCAGGACGCGGCTGATCGCTACACCGTCGTTGCGACGGTTGCGACGGTGGCCGGTGCGAAGACGATTGCGGTCGACGAGAAAACGCATCGCGCGTATGTATTCGCGCTCGAGTATGGGCCGGCACCGGCACCGGCGCCTGGCAGCGCGCCGCCGGCTCCAGGCAGTCGTCCGCCGCGCGG
>JANMWU010000578.1:0-4911 GCA_031380785.1 Gemmatimonadaceae bacterium | reverse complement strand
CAATCGACGCAAGGCGCTGTTTCACGAGGCGATTGCGTTGGTGAAGGAGTTTGGGTGTTACATCGATATCACGGCGTTTCCGGTGGGTGAGGGGGAGGATGCTTACTCGGCGGCGGATGCGTTGGAGATTTATTGGGAGTCGGGGGCGCCGGCGGATCGTGTCACTGTCTCGTCGGACGGCGGGGGGTGTTTGCCGGTGTTTGATGCGGATGGACGGGTGGTTTCGATGGGGGTGGGGGATTCTTCCGCGTTGATGGAGACGGTGCGGACCCTCTGCTCACGTGATATCACCCTCGGCCGCGCGTTGTTTCCCCTGACGAAGAATCCGGCCTCACTGCTGAGACTTTCAGGCCACGGAATTCTCTCTGCAGGCGCATGCGCCGTAGGCCTTAATTTGGTCAAAGGTCAGTTGCGATCGGGCCGCATTCTCATCCAATAAAAGCCTTTATACGATTAACAATTCAGCGGAGACAAGCTTGGAAGATAGAATGTTGAAATATCTCGGTCAACGCATGCGACGAGCGGACACTATTTTGTTCACTGGTGCAGGGTTTTCGCGCGGCGCACAGAACAGACTAGGAGATATGATGCCCGTGGGCAATCAGCTTACGCGGCCGCTGTGGGCGCTATCATATCCCACCGCGGACTCATGCGATATGTGTTGTCGGGCACTGTTTCATCACACTGCCAGCTCTGCCTCACAATGAGCCAACACCCCGCCGATCTCATTCCATCGGCGATTCGACAACTATCCCGACACGATGCATCAGAAACTTACGCTCACGGTCACGAGATCATTCGAACAACAACGAAGCGCGATATTGGCTTGCCTCAAGTATGCAAGTCTGATGCAGCGAACCTGAAAGCACGAAAATTTTCGGCTCGCGCGCAAAGCCAAACACGCGATACAAATTGTACTCCGACGGTCGCAGCTCTGATATGGCGACCTCTTTGCGGCTCGCGAAGAACGGCGTCATTCTGCCGAAACTCGTCGTCTTTACTTCTATCAATCGCTCTTTGCCGCTCGTCTCGAACGAGAGAATATCGTACCCGAGTCCGTCACCAACGCTCAGCGAAACACGATCAAGTCGCTCCGCAAGCGAACGCTTACCAGCACTCCGCAATCTGCGGCGTTCGATTTCCATTACCAATTCTTCGCCCGCCGAGCCTAGTTTCGCGTTGTTCGCCTCACGCTGCAGATAGTTGACGTTCAGACGCGGTACAAGCGGCGGTCGCGATCGACTGTACACACGGTCGGCTGGCCTCACTCGCGCAGGTACGGGAACCATTATGTCACGGAGAGAGCGCACGGCGGGCGGCGCCTCTGGCGCGATACTCACGGCGTCCGCGGTTGCGCGAATGAGCGCGGTGTCGAGTGCAAGTCGCGCGACGACGGCGTCGCGCAGAATACCCTGCACATTTGACAGCGGCTTGTAACCTGCGATGTACGGAAAGCCTTCTTCGATCAAAATCGCGCTGATATTCTGGTGCTTGAACTCAACCGCGCCCGGTGATCGATGGTGCAGCAGGCGCTGAAGCGCTCGGTTGTGCTCGCGTTTGACGTACCGCTCGCCGCGAAGCTCGTGCTCGAGCATGCGAAAATAGTCTTCGATCGTTGCGCCGACTTCCTCGGCCGACCAGTCGTCAGACACAAGCCTCGCCCTGCCTCACAATTCGTCTCGCGGATCCTCGCATGAGACGAAAGTGCGCGATGACCGCTCGACACGCCAGGGCTGCTGGGCGGTACTCATCCGCCAGAAAGCGGAGTTGACGACTTGGTTGCCAAACCGCGCGACGCGGGAATGACCATCACCCTTCCAGAACAAGCCTGAAAAACCGAGCCACATCGATCTTCACGCCGCCCCGCCCCGGCACTGGCTCCGACATCATCGTCTTCCGAATCACCTCAGGCTTGTGCGCCTCAGGCCTCCACAACAGAATCTCGCGTGCGCCGAGGTCCACGATCCAGTATTCCTGCACGCCCATGCGTTGACATAGCTCGCGCTTCGAGCGGGTATCACTGGTCGCGGTGTGTTCAGTCAATACTTCGACGACAAGGCAGGGACGCGCCGGCGACGCATTCATCGACCGCGCTCGCTTGCGTGGCGAGGCGCGATATGCAACTAGATCCGGAATTACCCTGTTCGTCGCCGACAGGTCGAGGTTGAGCGGCCCCATGCTGACTTCCACACCGAGAGCTTCGGCGTCTTCTTCAAGGAGCGTTCGTAGATGCACGAGCGCTCGTTGGCGAAGCGAACAGGGCGAATACGGAGGCGTGACGACAAGTCGGCCGTCGAGGATTTCGTGGCGGCACCCATTGTCACGAATCGTCTCGAGCATTTCAAGCGTCCAATGCCCACTCGACGCGCGCTGGCTGTCCCTGAATGCGAACGGTGGCGGAAAGAGCTCGGTGCGAGAGATGGTCGGAAGACTTCGCTCACCTGGCCCAAAGACGTGCGCCAGATCGAGCTGTAACGGCTCGCAACGCAAGCCTGATTTCCAAATATGCATGTCACTAACTACTTGCGGCTCCGTCTCGTTTTGCCGCCAAATGACGAGCTCTCGACGATCGCTGTCGAGAATCCAGTACTCCCACACGCGCTCCTGAAGGTAGAGTTCTCGTTTTGCTCCAGTGTCCGTGCGACGCGAGTGCGGCGACGCCACTTCGACGATCAGGTGAAACGGCGCTGGAGCGAAGGATGGATGCGGCGAGAGAATCAAATCGGGATGTACGTGGCGGCGCGGCGAGAATGTGATCGGCGCGGGCCTTACATCAATGCCCCATCGCTGCTGCGTCGCAAACGGCATGAGTGACAGCAGAATGTTCCAGAGCACGCGATCATGAGCTTCATCCGGCGGCGGAACCACGTCGAGTTCACCGTCAATGACCTCAAGAACGTGTCCGTCTTTCGGAAGCAGGTTGAGTGCGTCAACCGTCCATTCTCCGCGGCGCGGAATACGGTAAGTGTTCATTGTCGGGGCCGAGTCGAATTGGAACGCAGTTGTGTGCGCATTTCTGCGAACGAGGGCACGCGCCGAAACTACGAACCGGCGCTTGTGCAAGCGTTACCAATTTCGTGCGGTCCGCATATCTGACATCGATGCGCCGACGTGGTGCGGTTCCTAAATTCTCGATCGCAGCGGCGGGCCGCCTATGCGCGGTCGGCGCGAACCCGGGCAGCGGTGAGTGGCAGCGTCTCGTTCACAGCTTGTTTAGACATCGTCTGCACCGGTCACTACGCCGTTTGTCGCTCACCCATGCACACTGAACCGCATCTCGTACGCAACCACACCGAAAAGCAGCTGCACCACGCCCAGTACCAGCACCGTCCGCTCGGGCCGCCCGCGCCAGAAACGCCAGCCGATCAGCGCCAGCACCGCGCCGGAAACCACGGTCAACCCAGCAAATCCGAGTAGATGGTCACGATACGCGAGGTACGAACCACCGATTGCCTGTGCCGCAAGCACATGGCCAAGCAGTCCGGCCGTCAGACATGCCAGACCTACCGACCGGACCACGTCGGCGTTATCACTGCTTCGGATGTCAATAGTGTCAGGCACGGGGCGAGGAGTGCTCAGGTGTACCGCGCCAATCGACGCGGCCGCGCGCGGCAGGTGTGCGCCGCAGACATCACTACGAGCTACCCGTCATGCGGTTTCCACGTCTGCCTGCGCGATGCGCTGCGCAGCCGGCGCGCATTCGGCCGCAGGCGCTACGCGTCGATGACCGCTGCGAAATAGTCCTTCAGGTCGATTCCCAACGCCTCCCTTCCCGCCAGAGGCTCCCACACCAGAAGCTCAGCACAGTGCTCCGCGTTGGCCGCCCTGGCGCGCCAGCGCTCCACGCGTCGCGCGCTCGTATCGATGATCCAGTATTCCGGAACGCCGCTGTCCACGTAGAGCTGCCGCTTCACACCACGATCGGTCCGCACAGTCGACGGCGATACGATCTCAATCGCCAGTGCCAGCTGCGACATGCGCTCATACGGCGTGTCGTCGCGGCCGATGGCGTTTCGTGGCAGAACGATCAGGTCGGGTTGCACCTCTGTCAATTCTGACGCGCGCACCGCCGTCGGTGCGGCGAGCACCTCGAGGCCGAGCGATTCGGCATATGCGAACAGTTGCATCGCGAGCTGCATCTGCGCACGCTGATGTGTCCGCGACGGCGCCGGCGTCACAAACAGCACCCCGTCGATGACCTCGTAGCGACGGCCATCCTCCGGCATCGTCGCCAGCTGATCCGCTGTGACGGGCGCGTCGAAAGCAGGCATGCGCATAAGCTGACCTTAGCCGATGGGTGAGGGCAAGCGAACATCCGCCGAGGATGCTGAAATGCTCGCGGCACAACCAACGACATTCCGTGCGAGCATCATCATATTCTTGCACGCGACGCGCGAAGTCGCGAAGCTCAGGCGTCGATCCAGCGGAGCTGGCACCGTCGCATACGCCGCAGCTGTAATCCCGTTGTACTCCCGTTGTTGTTTTCCTGGCCGGAGTGTCACCCGTGCGACACCGTCTCAGGTGGTTCGCGCTCGCCGTCGTCGCGCTCTGCGGTGCGCGCGCAGTCGGTGCGCAAGCGCCTTCGGACTGCAGCACGCCGCGCGATGCCTGCGCGTTCTTTGCCAAGTTCGTGTCGGCGTTCAATCGGCGCGACTGGCCAGCGTTTCAGGCCACGCTCGCCCCGGATGTGAGTGCCATCTTTGATCGCCCCGGTCCGCCGGCACGTCAGGACGGCCACGTCGCGGTGGAAGCGGTATTTCGGTTGATATTTCCCGACTCATCGGTGAGCGGCGCGGCGCCCCCGTCGCAGATCCGGCCGCTGCAATTGCGTACGCAGGACTTCGGCGACGTCGTCATCGTGTCCTTTCAGCTCGGCGGGACGACCGCGATCGGGCGCCGCACGCTCGTGTT
>JANMWU010000401.1:0-1594 GCA_031380785.1 Gemmatimonadaceae bacterium | reverse complement strand
CATGCCCGCGCGCAGCAGCCCGCCGCGCGCGGTTTCAAGTACGGCGATATCGACCATCGGATCGCTGAGCACGATGCGCGCGGCGGTGGGACCGGTCATGTCGCCGACCACAGTGCGCTGGCCATCCACATACACGCCGTCGGTTGTCGTGAGACCGACGCGCTTGCCCGAGAGCTTGTGGATGTGCGCCAGCATGCGCGACGTGGTCGTCTTGCCGTTGGTGCCGGTGATGGCCGCGATCGGAATCGTGACCGGACGCCCTGCCGGAAAGAGCATATCGATCGTCTTGCCGGCGACATCGCGCGGCTTGCCATCGCTCGGCGCCATGTGCATGCGAAAGCCGGGTGCAGCATTGATCTCGCAGATCGCGCCGCCGATTTCCTTGTAGCTCTGCGTGATATCGGGCGTGAGAAAATCGACGCCACCGATATCGAGCCCGATCGCCTTCACCGCCCGCACCGCCATCTCGGCATTGTCAGGATGTACGAGGTCCGTCATGTCGCGCGCGGTGCCACCGGTGCTCAGGTTCGCCGTGAGGCGCAGGTACACGACTTCATCCTTCGGCGGCACGGACTGCACGGTGTAGCCAAGCTTCGCGAGCAGTCCTGTGGCCTGTGCGTCGAGCTCGATGCGAGTCAAGACCTTCTCATGACCAATGCCGCGACGCGGATCCGAATTCACGATCGCGACCAGCTGCTCGACGGTGTTCACACCGTCGCCCACCACGTGACCCGGTTCTCTCTTGGAGACGGCCACCAGTTCACCGTCGATCACCACCATACGATGATCGTGCCCGGTGATGAATGTCTCTACGATCACACTGCGTGAATGCTCGGCCGCACGCGCAAACGCTTCGCGGATTTCGGTTTTGTCTGACAGGTTGATCGAGACACCGCGTCCGTGGTTGCCGTTGTACGGCTTGAGCACGACAGGGAATCCGATGCGCTCGGCCGCGCTCACGGCCCGATCGGCGCTCTGCACCAGTCGCTGTTTTGGAACCGGCAAGCCGAGGTTTGCAAGAATCTTGTTCGTCTCTTCCTTGTCGCTCGCCAGTTCAACGGCGATGTGCGACGTCCGGCCGGTGACAGTGGCCTGAATGCGCTGCTGATGCACGCCGTAGCCGAGCTGAATCAGCGACTGCTCGTTGAGCCGGATCCAGGGAATTCCGCGCTTCTCGGCCGCGTGCACAATGCTGGCGGTACTGGGGCCAAGGGCGCGTCGTTGCGCGTAGCGGATGAAGGTGTCGCGCGCGGACTCCCAGTCGAAACTGCGATCGAAGTCATCAGGCTGCAGATCGGTCGGCAGCAGCGAGTGCAACAGGTTGAGCGAGAGATCGGCCGCTTCGATGCCGACGTCTTCCTGCTCGTACTCGAACGCAACGTCGTACACACCGTCGCGACCCGCGCCGCGCGTCTTGCCGAATGTGACCGCAATGCCGGCCGTGTTCTGCATCTCGATCACGACGTGTTCGAAGACGTGACCCAGCCATGTGCCTTCATCTTCGGTCATCCGTCGGATGAAGCCGCCCGGCTCACCGTAGCTGCAACCGTGTTCCTTGAGGCCCGGCAGTCGATCGACGAGTGTATCGATGAAC
>JANMWU010000535.1:0-1610 GCA_031380785.1 Gemmatimonadaceae bacterium | reverse complement strand
GATGGCGGCGCGACGGAAGAAGGGGCGCCGTGGCTGGCGATGGAGTACGTGGACGGCGTGCCGATCGATGCGTTCTGCGATGACAACAAGCTCGGTCTCGACGCGCGCCTCGACCTGTTCCGGCAGGTGTGTGGCGCAGTGCATTTCGCGCATCGCAACAACGTGGTGCATCGCGACCTGAAGCCGTCGAATGTGCTCGTGACGAAGGACGGGTCAGTCAAACTGCTCGACTTCGGTGTGGCGAAGCTGCTCGACGATCCGCGCATGGAAGGTACGCTTACCGGCGCGGGACTCTCGCCATTCACGGCCGCCTACGCAGCGCCGGAGCAGGTGATGGGTGGCGCCATCACGGCAGCGACAGATGTGTACGCACTCGGCGCGCTGCTGATGACGCTCCTGGTGGGACGACCGCCGCTGCTGCTTCAGTCGATGGCGATGGCCGATCTGATCGACGCAATCCGCAGTCGACCTGCGCGCGCGCCGAGTGTCCTGGCGATGGAGGGTGACGGCGAGGGTGCCTCGACGGCGGCGCTGGATGAGATCGCGACCGAACGCGGATTTGCGTCGCGCGAAAAGCTGGCGAAGGCGTTGCACGGTGAGCTGGATGCGATTGCGCTGATGGCGCTGCGGAAGGAGCCGGAGCGTCGCTACCCGAGTGCCGAAGCGATGGCCGCGGATGTGCACCGCTACCTGCGCCATGTGCAGGTGCGGGCGCGACCAGACACGTTTTCGTACCGTTTCCGGACCTTTGCGCGGCAGCGCTGGCCGCTGGTGGCGGCGGCCGTGATTGCGGTCAGCGCGCTCCTTTTCGGCGGCGGCATGTCCTGGTGGCAGAGTCGGAAGGCGGATGCCGAGCATGCGCAGGCGATGGAGCGATTGCGCGAGGTGCGGACGATGGCGACCGTGCTCGTATTCGACGCCAATGAGTCGCTGCAGGATGTGCCGGGTGCGACGGCCACGCGTTCGGCGCTGATGAAGACCGCACTGGCAGCGCTCGATCGCGCATATATCGACGCACCACTTGATCCCGATCTGTTGCGCGAGCTGGCGAATGCGTATCAGCGCGCCGGCGATCTGCTAGGCAATCCCACCAACGCCAATCTGGGCGACATGGCCGGTGCGCGCGCTGCATACGCGAAGGCCATCGTCGCCGCCGAAGCGTTGTTGCGTCAGGCGCCGGACGTTGCGAGCAGTGCGTGGACGCTGGCCCTCGTCTACGAGAAAGCCGCCGACGTCGAAGCACCATCAGGAAAAGTCCGCGAAGCGCTACAGCATCAACGCGCGTCGCTGGCGCTATTCAGGCAGGTCGCGGCGATTGACACGACGCAACTTCGCTATCTGCGCGCGGTCGGCATCAGTTCGATGAAACTGGGTGATCTGCTGGGACATCCGATGTTCACGAACGCCGGCGATACCGCATCGGCGATCGCGGCATATGACGAAGCGAACGCCCGACTGGAGCGTGCCGCGGCCCGCGGCGACACGACCTACGCGCTGGCACGGCATCGCGCGATCATTCGCGAGCGACTGGGCCGATTGATGCAGGAGCGGCGTGACATTCCGAAGGCCGCAGAATGGCTGCGACAGTCGCTGGTGATCCGCGATTCGCT
>JANMWU010000396.1:0-1921 GCA_031380785.1 Gemmatimonadaceae bacterium | reverse complement strand
GGCGTCGCCACATTCGGCGTGTGGCCGATGATGCCGTAGTTCGCTTCGATGCCACCACTGGTCCACGGGCCGCGCATGGCGATGTCGCGAAACTTGACGACGCTGTTGGCATAGATGAACGGGCGACCTGACTTCTTGTCGATCGCGCTCCAGATCTTGCCGCCGATCTCCGGCAGAATCATGACTTTCAGGTAGTCGTTCTCCAGTTCCACCACTTTCCAGGATCGCTGGGCTGGAGTATCCGTGAAACCGTCGAAACGGAAGTACGGATAGATCCGCCCGACCACAGGAATCGGATTCGGATCGCTGAACGGGTAGGTGGTGAAGACGCGATCGTACACACGAACGGTCGGCGGCGCGGCGTGCAGTGCGGCCGCAAATGCGCAACACGCGACAAGTGTGCGCAGCAACGCGCGCGTCGTTGTACCGATGCAGCACTGTTGCGTCATTCGCCGGTCGCGGCGGGAAGCAGCGTCCGCATCGCCATCACCATCGGCAGTCCAACGAAAAGAAAATGGCCTGCGAGCTGTATCCACCACCGCGTGTTCACGGGCACGTCGCGGTGCGACAGCGCTGGAATCACGGCCAGTGACATTGCCACCCAGATAAACGGCCCGTACACAAGCGCGACGCCGATCGCGCCAGTGAACGATGGCAGGACGTTGCGCAGCATCGGTGAAAACTTCACCAACGCGACGAGCACCGCGGTCCATGTGAACGCGACGAGGAAGTGGATCAGAATTCCGGCCAGAGTCATCACCGGTCCGCCGTCAATCGCCGACTCACCAAGCGGCACGCTCGCGACGCCCTGCCACAACTTCGTGAAAGACGAGCCGTACACGACGATGCTGAGCACGCAGGCCCAGATGAAGTCCGACACGCCGGTTGCGATGCCCGCGCGCAGGATCATCGCGCCGGATGGAATCGTGGCGTCGCCGCTCACGGGATGACTCCGGGCGCCACCGCCGGATACCTGATGCCGAGTTGTTCGAGATACGTGCTGAACTTCGCCGGATCGTAGTAGAACGGACGCATGGCCTCGCGATAGCGCGCCATCTTCTCGGCGTTAAGCCAGATCGCCGGCTGATCGCTGGGCGACATCAGCGGGTGATACTTGATCGTCTTCGTCTGCACATTCACGAAGTAGTCTTTGGCGGCCGTGACGAGCGTCGGCTGCATGATCAGATCGAGCAGCGTCATCGCCTGTACCTTTGCGCCGGCCACCACACCCTTGTGCGCAATCGGCGTCGCCATCGCAATGCCGTCGGCCCAGTTATGGCCCGGCGTGCCGGGAATATTGGCGGGATAGTACAGCGTGACCGATGGCACGGTCCACGTTACGTCGCCGATATCGTCGCTGCCGGTGCCGCTCGATGCCGCCGCGGCCTGCTCCGGTGTGCGCAGCGGCGGTATCTTCGTGCCAAGCCCACTGTCCGGCTGACTCATCAGCCGCTGCACCGACTTCGCCATGTTTTGATCATCAGCGTTCCACGCCGGCATGCCGACGCGCACTGCGTTGCGATGCATGGCTTCCGCAATCGGTTTGTTGAAGTGCGGACGCCACGCCGAGCCGATGATCTGAACTGTATCGAGTGTTGTGAACGTTGCCGCCGCGGCGGCGCGCGCCATGACTTTCGCGTCCTCGAACATCTTCGTGACTTTTGCAACGTCGCGCTCGCGAAAATAGAACCACATCGCGGCCGTCGCCGGCACCACATTCGGCTGATCCCCGCCGTCGGTGATCACGTAGTGCGATCGCTGCGACAGTTCCATGTGCTCGCGATGAAACTCCCACGAGTTACCCATCGTCATGACCGCGTCGAGCGCACTGCGCCCACGCCACGGCGCGCCGGCGGCATGCGACGCCTGACCGCTGAACTTGAACAGTGCGGAGATGAGAGTGAGCGCCGATTCATCGCCC
>JANMWU010000522.1:0-3778 GCA_031380785.1 Gemmatimonadaceae bacterium | reverse complement strand
GACACGATTGTGAGACGTCCGGTTTTTGGCGCAACTGAGTCAGCAGACCCGGCGCCGGCGGCGTACAATGGTGCAACGTCCCGCCTTTCTCCCCGCGCTTCGGTCGAGCCATGACTTTGTCCATCACTTCAGTCACCCGTCGCCTTCTGCTGTCGATCACGTGTCTCAGCGGCGTTCTTGGCGCACAGACGCCAGCCCAGCACGCGATGGCGCTCCGCGACTGGTATCGCCTCACCACCGTCAGCCAGCCGGCGGTCAGTCCGGACGGCAAGCGCGTTGCGTTCACGGTCACGACGGTGCGCGAGACCGAGAACAAGCGACATCAGGAAGTGTGGGTTGCGTCCACCGACGGTGGCACGCCAACGCGCTGGACTTCGCCGGGATATGAAAGCACCGCACCGCGCTGGACGCCCGATGGAGCATACTTGCTGTTCACCTCCACCCGGCCACAGGGCAAAGGCACGACCTGGATGATCCGCGCCGATGGAGCGGGCGGTGAAGCGATGCAGATGGCGACCATTCCGTCCAGCGGAACGACGCCGGCCGACGGCAAGTTCGCGGTGTGGTCGGAGGCGCTGCCGATGGACACGACGCCGGCGAAGGATGCGTTCGCTCGCATGTCATCATTGGCCCGCCCGCCGTTCGATGCGATCACGATGCCCGCCGATCCGGCGCGTTTCGATGGTCGGCATTTCGTGGACATCACGTTCAAGTCGAACGATCGCGGCTTCGTGGCCAGCCGTCGCGCTGCGCGAACATGGCGCCCGACGCAAGTCTGGAAGCAGATGTACGGCGACACCACCAAAGTGCAGGTGACCAAAGACGCGTACTCGCATCGCAACGCCGTTGTATCACCTGACGGGCAATGGATTGCGTTTATTGCCGATTCGCGACTGCGATCCGACAGCGTCGTTGACGCCGAACGCGACTCACTCGGCAAGCTGCCATACGACAAGGTGCGCGACGAAGCTGAACGCAACCAGGCCGACATCTACGTCATGCCGGTGAGCGGCGGCGCACCGAAAAAAGTGGTGGAATGGATGGGTGCCGAGTCCGACATCGAGTGGTCGCGCGATGGCAGGCAGCTGGCGTTCATCGGTCGCCCGGCGCGTGCAAAGTCAGCCCGCATCTACGTCGTCGATGTGGCCGGCGGTACCCCGAAGAACCTGCTCGGCACATGGCAGTACGAGCCTGAGAGCATCACCTGGCTGTCCACCGGCGCGATCCGCTTCACGGCGTCGGTCGGAGGACGGGCCGCAATTCTCGATGCCGACATGAGTGGCGGTGTGCCGAAGGAACTGGTCGGCGGACGTCGTCGCGCGACGGGCGTTTCAATGAACGACGCAGCGACGGTGATGGCGTACGTCTCGACGTCGATCACGAAGCCGACTGAGTTGTTTGTGGCCGACGGCAGTGGCGCGAGCGAGAAGCAGATCACGCACTTCAACGATGCGCTCAACGCCGACGTCGCGTGGAGCGATGCCGAGCGATTCACATATCGCAGCGTCGGCAACATGGAAATCGAAGCCTGGCTGATGAAGCCGTACGGCTACGTGGCCGGCAAGAAATATCCGCTGGTGCTCTACATCCACGGCGGACCGCACTCGCAGTACAACGAAGGCTGGTTCGACGAATTCCAGAACCTCGCGGCGCAGGGGATGTTCGTACTGTTCACGAATCCGCGCGGCTCGAGCGGCTACGGTTCGGATTTCACCTTCAGCACGCGCGGACGCTGGGGCATGGAAGACTACGATGACCTGATGAAGGCGGTGGACATCGTGGCGAAGCGTGAAGACGTGGATAGCACGAAGATCGGCGCCAGCGGTGGCAGCTATGGCGGTTTCATGACGACGTGGATTGCGACCAAGACGCATCGCTTTGCCGCCATCCAGACCGATCGCACGATCACGGAGTGGACGTACTGGTATGGCGCCAGCGATGCGCAGGGCCTTACCGAATACGAGTTCTACGGCAAGCCGTGGGACAATCAGGCGCTGTACGATCGTCTGTCACCAATTCGCTACGTGAAGAACGTGACGACGCCGATGCTGATGGTGCAGAGCGAGGAAGATTTCCGGACTGCGATGGGCAGCGCTGAGATGTGGTACGAGTCACTGAAGAAGCGCGGTGTGCCGGCCGAGTTCGTGCGGTATCCGCGGTCGACGCATGAGTTGTCCCGCAGCGGTGAACCGTGGCTGCTGGTCGATCGGCTCGGCCGCCTGCGGCAATGGTTCGGCTTCTGGTTGCAGGGGCAGAAAACCGTTGCGCCGACAGCCACGGCGGCTGCGGGTGGCGGGACGCGGTAGCTTTCGCCATGCACCTCAACGCCGCGGAATGAACAACATCGGTGAAGGCCTGACCTTCTACGTGGTCTTCCTGTTCTCGACAACGCTGCACGAGGCCGCCCACGCGTGGGCGGCCAAGCTTGGCGGCGACCTGACGGCGTATCATGGCGGTCAGGTATCGCTCGATCCGTTGCCGCACATCCGTCGTGAACCATTCGGCATGGTGATTCTGCCGCTGCTGACGGCCGTCACGATCGGATTTCCCATCGGCTTTGCCAGCGCGCCGTACGATCCGGCATGGGCGCAAAAGTATCCGAAACGGTCGGCATGGATGGCGCTGGCCGGACCGGGGGCAAATCTGCTGCTGGTGCTGATCTCCGGATTGCTGATCCGCATCGGTGACTTCAGCGGGATTTTTTATCCGCCAAACTCGATTGGATTCGGACACATCGTGGGTAGCGACGGCGGTGCGATTAGCGCCGGTGCGTTCTTCCTGGGAACGATGTTCTCGATGAACCTGCTGCTGGCGGCGTTCAACCTGCTGCCGTTTCCGCCGATGGACGGCAGCGCGGCCATTCCGCTGCTGGTGGGCGAAGAAAAAGGTCGTGTGTGGCAGAACCTGATCTGGCGCACGCCGGCGCTCAACTTCGTCGGCTACTTTCTGGCGTGGCAGGTGTTCGGCTACATCTTCAACCCGTTGTTCAACGGGTCGCTGGCGCTGCTTTATCCGGGTGTCACGTACGGGGCCTGACCAACGCGTGCTGGCGACAACGGCAGCACACAATCGTCGGCGATTACGAAGGTGCGCGAATAGTCGCGCTGTTCGATCACGGCGCCGCCAGTGAATTCTCCGAAGGCGGGCAGCAATCCGCCGCGGGTGCCGAAAGCGAAGCAGGGCAGCGTCACGCTCTGTCGTGCGCGTCCGCGAAGCTGCACAACGGGGTGCACATGTCCCGCCAGGACATAGCCGGTCGGATCGGCCGTCGGATGATGATGCATGGCGAAGGGCCCCACGTGCATCGGCGCATCAACACACACAATGTCGAGTGACGCCGGCGGATCGCCGGCGCGGTAATCGTGATTGCCACGAACAAGCGTGATGGCCAGCCCGCGATGCGCCTGCCGCCAGCGCTCGAGCGACTCGATGGTTCCGGGCTGCATGCCAGTTCGCGCATGAATCAGATCGCCGAGCACCAGCAACTGTTCGGCACCGGTCTGATGCAGAAGCACAGTCAGTCGATCGAGTCCGGTGCGGGTGCTGCCGTGCGGAATCGGCACACCGTGCGCGCGAAACGCCGCAGCCTTGCCCCAGTGCACGTCGGCGACGATCAGTATCCGCGAATCGGGCAGGTGGAGCGCCTTATCGGGAAGGAGATCGACGGGAACGTCGGCAAGGGTAATGCGACAGTGCATGCCAGCCAAGATACTCGGTGACGGTGCACGGTTACCAAACGCGCCGTCGCCGGCGTCAACGTCCGGCTCAATGGAGCGGC
>JANMWU010000521.1:0-3207 GCA_031380785.1 Gemmatimonadaceae bacterium | reverse complement strand
GAGCGCGGAGCGAGCGCCCCGAATGTCGCCAACGCCGGCACGCGCAGTGACGTCCTCGAAGTGTCCATCGCCGCGGTTGCGAAACAAGTGACCGCGTCCTTCTCCGCCGATCACGAAGAGGTCCAGCCACCCATCGTTATCAACGTCGGCAAACTTCGCGAACGTCGCGCCATCGCGAAGAGCGATGCCAGCTGAGGATGACACGTCGCGCGCAAAGCCGCGCTGTACCAGGAAGAGATGAGCGGGGCGCTCGTGAGTTGCCGGGGGAGACGAGACAAACAGATCATCGCCACCGTCGCCGTCCACGTCACCGGCTGCAATTGCCGCAACCGATTGCGTCGACGTGTCCGTTGTCGCGCGCGGCACCGCCTGCACCTGGCCCCCAACCAGGCCTGCTTCGTCCGTCACATCGCGGAACCGTACCGAGTCGGTGGTTGCCTGGTCACGCACGCCGACGCTTGTAATGAGGCTGGTGGGCGCAAAGGTTAGCACGGGGCGTCCCGCCAGTGGCGAGTCGGCCCCACCTGCCGTGACATCGTCCAGCGATGCCTGATACGGAGTGGTGACGCGCACAAGAGCAAGGAAGTGATCGAGCGGCGCCTTCGCCTGTGCCGAATTGCCGGTCTGCAACGCGCGCATCGCGCTGTCGAGGGAGGCCAGCGACTCGGGTGGCAATGCGGGCGGAATGCGCCGCACTTCTTCGAGCTGACGCAAGGCGCTGTCCGCGAACGACTGCTGCGCAAGAAGCGTGGCGAGTTCCAGCCGAACCGAAAGGTTGGCAGGCGATATCGCCAGCACGTCCCGCAGTCGTGCTTCGTATCGACGCCGCGAGCCGCTGTCGGTGCGCTGCTGCTCGAGCTGGGCGAGCGCATAGAGCACACGAACGTTCGCAGTGCTATCGCGTCGCAGCCCTTCCAACGTCGCGCGCGCATCATCCTGTCGCGCGGTGAGCGCGTAGAGCTTCGCCAGCATCAGCCCGATCTCGGTGTTTCGGGGGTCGAGCTCGCGCGCGCGCTGCAGCGCCGGCTCGGCCTCACGGAATCGCCCGGACTGAAGGTAGGTGAGTCCGAGGTTGGCGTAGCCGAGTCGGTCATCAGGCACGAGCGCAATCACCTTCTGGAACTCGGCTTCAGCCTCCGGCAGTTGGCCGCGTCGCAGGTACGCCAGCGCGAGCGTGCGAGTGGCGAACACTTCGCCCGGGTCGACCGGCTTGGATCGGCAGCCGGCTGCAGCCACGGAGACGAGGGCTCCGCCAAGCAGCATCAGCGCCCATCGGCCCTTGGGATTCACCAGCCACCTTCCAGCGAAGTGCGTAGTGAACAGGAGCCGCCAGCCGCGGACCCCGCTGCGGCCGCGTAGCCGGAACATACTCGGCGCGTCCGGCGATGAACAGCACGGCCGAAAGGGGCGACATGGTGGGCGCGTCGCCGGTGGCTCTGGTGCCTCAGGTAGCAATGAGGAGCTAACCCACGCGACACCGGGTCCGGCCCGGTCATATTTTCCAGGACGCGCGGCAATGCCGCGGCAAGCGCTCTGTCACTGGAGCGCGGTCGTGAGGAGATCATCGATTCCCAGAATCGATGCCCACTGACGCAGATACGCGATGTCAAGGACATCGCGGTTGAGATCAACCAGCTGACGCACATCGCGCCGTTGCACCGAAGACGATTCGCCGCCGAGACGATACCATCGCAGCTTCGCGAGCAGGATGTCTTCCAGACTGGAAACCTGAAGCGATTCTTTGGCGCCCGGTATCTGAATCGTGACAGCGCGATCAAGCGCCGACCGATTGAACGCGCTCTCGCAAGGAAACAGGTCGACCTTCAGATAAGTCGTGCGGTGGATCAGATTAAAGCTCTGCCCAGCCGCAAGCGCGGCAATTGCCTGATCGGCATCGGCGACAAAGTCCGCGTCCAATTCGCGAATGAGCTCCTGCACGGACTGAGGCCTGATCGCTGCGACCAGATCGATATCGGCAGTGGCGCGAAACTCGCCGTGAATACTGCTCGCGAATGATCCTGTGACGTAGTAGGGTATCGCGTGTTGTCGTAGCGCCGCGATCACCGCATCGACAACCTGAATTAATTCGTTCGTCTCACTCACGGCGTCTGTGGTTCGCCTCTCTGAATGCCGACGCGATCTCTGCGCCGTACAACTGCGTCAGGAACCGATCGATCGTGGCAGGCGTACCCGCCGCGCCAGCATAGCGCCGCGCGCCCTGCCAGGTGAGCTGCCGTACGTACGCAGAAAGAGCCAGCGCCCGGGCGAAGCGTTCCGACGGCGAGAGTTGGCGGAGCAGAGCGAGGTGCGCGACGCGCGTTTTTTCGTCGGTGTCGGTCATCGGCGTGAAAGATACCCATTGAGCGCCGGCCCCGACGCGGTGATCATGCGCGACAACGCATCGAGTCGCCTGACGATGGCGGCCAACTCCGCCTTCAGCGTCACCAGCCGCGCTGCCGCATCGCGAGGCACGCGCTGATCGGCGTTCAGCGTCATGCCGTAGAGGTACTCCAGCTGCGCCAGCAATTTTGGTGATTGGTAACGGCCCTCTGCCGTTTCCAGCGCATGCAGAATGTCATCGGCCTCGCGCACCATCGGTGCGCCGCGCGACTGCATCTGCGTCCGCGCTTCCTTCGCCCGCGCGACGACCTTGCGAGCTTCTTCGACGGCGTCGCGCACGGCGAGTTCGTGCCGCTCCTGCGCGACCAGAATTTCGTCGGTGATGCCATCGACGCGCACGCGCGGATCGGCCTGCACAACCAACGGCTGCGTGAGTGTGTCGCCGTCGACAATCAGCCGCACGGAATAGCGCCCCGGCGCAACCATCGGTCCGGGGCCGCCCGGGGTGGTGGCGTGCATGAGATTCCAGGCAAATCGATTCTCGCCAATATTGTCGCTGATTGCCGTGCTGGCCACGGTACCGCGACGCGGCGCACGCATCGCCGGATCAGTCGTCGTTACGGTCGCTGCGCCAGCGGTCGTGAATGTGCGGACGAGCGTGCCGGCGGCAGAACGGATTTCGAGTACCGGTGCTTTTACGGGCGCCGCGCCAAGCCAGTAGTCGATGTACGCGCTGGCGGCGGGATACTCCGGATTGCCGGGCGCCGCAGGCGATGGCTGATATCGCCAGCGCGTCGCCGCGCGCGGTGCGTGCAACACCGCCTTTTTCGCGACGCCAGCATCGCTGTACTGCACCAGCGGCGTGAG
>JANMWU010000519.1:0-1782 GCA_031380785.1 Gemmatimonadaceae bacterium | reverse complement strand
TTGTATGCCGCGTTCACCTGACTGACCTGCCGATCGCCGAACGCCAGCGTGCGGCGCACATCGTCCAGCGTTTCCAGCTCGGAGCCGTTCATCAGCATGCCGAGCGCCAGTGACGCCGACATCGGTGAGAGTGCGAGGTTGCTGTCGCGGCCTGTTCGCGCATTCACCGCCCGGAACAGTGCCAGACCGAAGTCGGTGGTGGCCGAGGCCGCAAGTTGCTCTTCGGCGCTCAGGCTGCGCGGTAGCGCCGTGATGAGCGGCTGCGCCTTCTGCGAGCCATCGGTTGGTGATGAGCAGGCGGCCGCGATCAGCAGTGTCGCAAAAACGAGAAAAGTCCGACGGGCGATACGCATGCCTGCTCCGGATGAGGCGTCGGAAATACGTACCGTCCGATACGCTGTCCGGGTCACAACAGGTCCGGCTCAGCTGCGCGACGCATCGGCCAGGAGTGTATGATCGATTGCGGCCACACTCGGCGCGCCCGCCAACGCCATCGACAGCGCGAGATCATCGCGCAGCAGCGTCAGCACGCGCGTCACACCGCGCTCACCATCCACCGCCAGTCCCCACAGATACGGCCGGCCGATCAGCACGGCGCGCGCGCCACGCGCGAGGGCCGTGAGCACATCCGTGCCGCGACGGATGCCGCCGTCGACGAAGATCTCAGCCGCGCCCGCCACCGCATCCACGATTGCCGGCAGCGCGTCGCACGAGGTGAGCACCGTGTCGAGCTGGCGCCCACCGTGATTCGAGACGCCGATCCCCGCCGCACCGTGTGCGACTGCAAGCCGTGCGTCCGACGCCGAAAGTATTCCCTTGATGACGATCGGCAGCGTGGTGATGCTGTGCAGCCAGTCGAGTGCTTCCCACGACAGGCTCGGATCAAACTGGTCGTTGATGTACTTGAGCAGCGCCGACCCATCGTCGGTGTCTTCGATGGCCGCACCGAAATTCATGGCCCGCACGTTGGGCGGAACGCGAAACATGTTCCGGAAGTCGCGCTCACGGTTGCCGGGACGTTGCACGTCCACCGTGATGCAGATGGCGGTATAGCCAGCCGCCTCGGCACGCTTCACGAGCGTGTGCGTGACGCTGCGATCGCGATAGACGTAAAGCTGAAACCAGCGCGGAGCCGGTGCCGCAGCCGCAACGTCTTCGAGTGATGTGGAGCTGAGTGTGCTCAACACCTGCGCCGTTCCCAGTTTGGACACCGCACGAGCCACTGCAAGTTCGCCGTCGGGATGCGCGAGGCAGTTCAGCGCGCATGGTGCAGTGATAATCGGCATCGAGATCGCGTGACCGAGCGCTGTTGTGCGCAGATCGCAGGCGCTGACGTCTACCAGCATGCGCGGTACGAGCCGGCGGCGCGCCCACGCCAGTTCGTTCTCGCGGACGGTGATTTCATCGCCGGAGCCGCCGGCGTAGTAGTCGTACACACCCGGCGAAAGTTTTTCGCGGGCAGCGGCTTCGAAATCGCGCGGATTGAGGAGCATTGTAGTCGGCCGGAGGTGTTGGAGATCGGCGGAGTTTATCACCGCGCGCCGAGGCGTGGGGGCCGGTGCGCCTGAGGTGACGTGGCGGCGTTCACGACCCGCTTGCGATAGCGCCGCACCGCGACCGCAAGAATCGTCGTGCCAAGGAGCGCGAGTGCGAGCAGTTGGCGCCAGACATCGGCGGCGCCGGCGCCTTTCAGCAGCACGGCGCGTGTCAATGCAATGACGTGCATCAGTGGGTTCACCTGCGCCACGATCTGCACCCAGCCTGGCATCGCACGCACGGGCG
>JANMWU010000393.1:0-2711 GCA_031380785.1 Gemmatimonadaceae bacterium | reverse complement strand
ATATACAAAAAGCGCCAGCGCCGAGCCCCACGAACCACCGGCGTGTTTCGGACCGCTGCGCAGCTGAACGATCGCCAGCAGTACGATCGCGCCGGCAAGAACGCGAATCGTGGTGAAACTGGCGGCGTCGATTGTCGTGTGCGTGAGCGCGCGTCGGCAAAGCAGCGAATTGCCTGCGAACGCCAGCAGAGCCAGCGCCGTCAGCAGCACCGTGCGGCCGCGTGCCGGTGACACGGCCAATTCAGACGCCAGACTCTCTGGAGGTGTGGATGTCACACGTGAGATGCAGATGCTGCGTGTGGCGTGCCAGGATCGCTACGCACCGATTGCGCGCTCCATTCGCACGATCCCAAGCGTAAGCCCGAAGCGCATTGTATAGTCGGTGCGCTCGAGTGCATGAAAGCCGAGCGCTTCGTACAGCGGTACGCCGGACAGCGTGGCACCGAGCTGGAAGCGGTGGAAACCCGCGTTGAGTGCCGCAACTTCGCAGGCCTGGTACAGCCGTCGCGCAAATCCGCGCCGCGCCCACCGCGGTGCCACGTAGAACGCACGGATCCGCGCCGCATCCACCAAAGGGTCCAGCACCGCATCTTCCTCGTGCTTGGTCTGATCGCCGCCGTACAGTGTGCTGCGCTTGCTCCAGCCGCCGGCGGCCGCGATTTCGCCGCCACAGTCGATCACGAGATACGTCTGATCGCGAATCAGTTGCGAGTCCACGCCGAAGACCGTCACCAGCGACTCGTCGATCTCCTCGTCGCTGTAGTAACCAACACCAAGACCTCGCACCGACGCATCGATCAGCGCCGTGATCCCCGCTACATCGCGCTCCGTCGCCAGTCGGAGAGCAGGTACGATCGTGTCAGTCACCTGATGGCCTGTTTCAGGGAAGCCGGCCACTACACCGCGATGCACTCGATTTCAACGCGCGCACCAACGGCGAGACCGTTCACGCCCATCGCGCTGCGCGCCGGCCGCTTGTCCGCCGGAAAGAACGTGACATACACCTCGTTCATGGCGCCCCACTCGCCCATGTCAGCGAGGAACACCGTGCACTTCACCACGCGGTCGAACGACGAGCCCGTACGCGTCAGAACTGCGCCGATGTTCTCCATCACCTGTCGCGTTTCAGCCTTGATACCGCCGGCCACCACCTTACCCGTGCTGTCGGTACCGACCTGCCCCGCGAGATAAATGAATCCATTCGCCTTGACCGCCGGCGAGAACGGACGTGGCGGGCCACCCGTCGCCGCCACCCACTCGGCTGACGGACGCGGCGTCATGCAGGCGGAAAGCAGCGCCGTCGCGGCGAGGCAGGTGAAACGACTGATCGACGAAGCGATGCGCATGGAATTCCTCAGACGCGGTGAGTGTCGGGACGCCAGTTCCGGATGCGCTGCTTGATCACCTTCTCGTCCATCACGTTGTCGGTCAGCACCCAGCGCACCAGCTCCGGAAGTTCGGCGTCGGTGGCGAAGCGGAGCGCGATCAGCTGACGCGCCGTCAATCCTTCGGCGCGCGCACGCAAATCGTCCGGCAGCACGCGTGACATCCGCAACTGCTCCTCGAGTCGGATCACCCGATCCTGCGCCTTGAGCGGAAAAGCCCGCGCGTACCAGAACGTTCCGAGCAGTCCCATCGCCCCGAGCATCTGGAAGACCGCGTCAAGCGTCCGCGCCGTCGCTGCGTGCCAGATTGCCCAGAGCAGGTATACGATCACCAGTCCGCCGGTGACGTAGTGAAATCCCGGTACGAACCGCGAATGGTTGGCGTACGACTGAGTGGGTTCGGGGCTCATGGGTGCCTTCCGTAGGGAGTGAATTTTGGATTGGAGGAATATCACCAACTGAGCAGGCTGCCAGCAGTGGGTGTCGGCGGTATCATCACGGTGGCCGTCGGGTATCTGGCTGCGAGGGCAGTGAATGCGCTGCCCGGACTTGATGCGACTGCCAGGAGGCACCATGCGAAAGCGACACACCGCCAGTGATGACCCGGAACTCGACGAAGAATTTCCGGTTGCCGACGGCACGGCGGATGGCGACGCGGTAATCACCTGTCCGCACTGCGGCGAGTCGATCGAGATTGCGCTCGATGCCGGCAGCGGCGTGCGGCAGGAGTACGTTGAGGATTGTGAGGTCTGCTGCCGCCCGTGGCGCGTCTCGGTGCGCTACGGCAGCGACGGACATGCCGACGTGCGGGTCGAGCCGCTGAACGATTGACGGGTGGGCTGCGGCAGCGATCGCGCGTCGCTCAGAGCGTGCGCTGCTCAACCGACGCGCGCTGCCAGCCAAGCCACTCCTCGCCTTCCTCGATCGTGCGATAAACCATGAAACCGGTGTCAGTGTCGGCCGACAGCGTCGCGTACATGCGCGCCATGCCAAAACTCACATCCGAGTCGGCGATGAACGCAGTCCGCGCCTGACCATGCTCTTCGCGGAGCCGCCCAATCAGTGGCACGATGCGTCGCATTTCTTCCGCCGTCAGCATGACCAGCGCACCGCGCGCATCAAAGCGCTGTGAGTATCCGAACACCCGCAGCTCGGCGAGCCTCGTGACCAGCGCAACCATGTCTTCGATACGGATTTGATCAGTCGCGGTGACCAGCAGCCGCTGCGCGGCGTGATCGATTTCAAACGCGATCGGCATCGTCTGCTGCTCCGATATCTGGCATCAGTCCAGCACGGGACATCTGTGTCTCCGGGTGAATACACTTC
>JANMWU010000477.1:0-5569 GCA_031380785.1 Gemmatimonadaceae bacterium | reverse complement strand
CTCCATGATGCCTTCCCTGAACGCCAACTCAGCCACGTCTGCTACCTCATCCCTGAATCAGACTTCCGCGCCAACCGGCGCCGGGTACAACGGAAAAGCCGCCGCCAGGTCCTTCACGTCCGCATGCACCGAGCGCAGGCTCGACTCGTCGTCCGGCGCCTGCAGAACACGATCGATGAGGCTCGCGATGCGCAACATCTCCGGCTCCTTCATGCCGCGCGTGGTGACGGCGGGCGTGCCGATGCGGATGCCGCTGGTGACGAACGGTGACCGCGTCTCTTTCGGCACCGTATTCTTATTCACCGTGATGCCGGCCTGATTGAGCGCGCTCTCGGCCAGCTTGCCGGTTAGCGTCTCCATACCGCGGGAACGCAAATCCATCAGCATCAGATGGTTGTCGGTGCCACCCGAAACTATCGAACCGCCGAGCTTGACGAGCGCCGCGGCCAGCGTCTGCGCGTTACTGACGATCTGCTTGCAATATGTGGTGAATTCGGGCTGCAGCGCTTCGCGAAACGCGACCGCCTTGGCCGCGATGACATGCTCCAGCGGTCCGCCCTGTGTGCCGGGAAAGGTGGCTTTGTCGATCGCCTTTGCATGCTGCGCTTTGCACAGGATCAGACCACCGCGCGGGCCACGCAACGTCTTGTGCGTGGTGGTGGTCACCACGTCGGCAAGCGGCACGGGCGAAGGATAGACGCCCGTCGCCGCGAGCCCCGCAAAGTGCGCCATGTCGACCATGAAGATGGCGCCCACTTCGTCAGCCGCATCGCGGAATGCCTGATAGTCCAGCACGCGCGAATAGGCGCTGTAGCCGGCGATCAGCAGCTTCGGTTTCTGGGTACGAACCACCTCACGCATGGCAACGTAATCGATTATGCCATCATCGTTTACGCCGTAGTGCTTCGCGTTGTAGTTGAGGCCAGAAAAGTTGACCGGAGAGCCGTGCGTCAGGTGCCCGCCCTGGCTCAGATCAAGGCCCACGATCGTGTCGCCCGGCTTGAGAAACGCCAGAAACACCGCCGCATTTGCGCTCGCACCGGAGTGCGCCTGCACATTCGCATGCTCGGCGTTGAACAGCTGCTTCACACGATCAATCGCCAGCTGCTCCACCTTGTCCACCACTTCGCAGCCGCCGTAGTAGCGCTTGCCCGGCAGGCCTTCGGCGTACTTGTTGGTGAGCGGCGACCCCATCGCCTCCATCACGGCCGGCGAGACAAAGTTCTCGCTCGCGATCAGCTCAATGCCGTCATTCTGACGGGCGATCTCGCTTTCGATCAGTGACGCGATCTCGGGGTCAGCGGCACGCAGCGCGTTGCCCGGCGGGCAGCGGTCCCAGTCACTCCATTGCTGCATCACGACTCCCCCTCTCCATCAGCCCGTTCGATCTTGGCGATCCGGCGTTCGTGCCGGCCTCCATCAAACGGCGTGTTGAGCCACGCCTCCACAATTCTTTCACTCTCCTCGTCGCTCACGTAGCGCGCCGGGAGCACCAGAATGTTCGCATCGTTGTGTTCGCGCGACAGCTTCGCCACTTCCGGCGTCCATGCCACCGCCGCCCGCACATGCGGCCACCGATTGGCGGCGTAACTCATGCCCAGCCCTGTTCCGCAGAGCAGAATACCCCGTTTTGCCTCGCCCGACGACACTTCGCGGGCCACCGGATGGGCAAAATCGGCGTAGTCGGTCGATTCGGGCGTATGGCTTCCCAGGTCGTCGACCGAGTAGCCCATCTTCTCCAGCAACTTTGTCAGATGGCCCTTCATCTCGAAGCCAGCGTGGTCGGAACCGATCGGGATATGCTCTGCCATGCTCACGCCTGCGACTTGTTGGGAAACGGGGGCCACGTGCGCACCATGCCGCGAACGGCCTGAATGCGTCGTTCAGCCAACCGGTCTGCCGCAACATGCGGCGTGACACCGTCGGCCTTGGCAATATCGAACACCCCAAGGATAGTCTGGTAGATCTCATCTGCCTTGCGGAGCGACCGGGTACGGTCCCACCCGGCCAACTCGCTGTAGACGTTGATCACGCCACCGGCATTCACCACGTAGTCCGGCGCATACGTAATACCGCGCGCCTGCAGCATGTCGCCGTGCCGGTCCTCAAGCAGCTGATTGTTGGCAGCACCGACCACCAGCTCCACGCGCAACTTCGGGATCGTGTCGTCATTCAGGCCGCCGCCCAGCGCGCAGGGCGCAAGGATATCCGCGTCCTGATCAATGATTTCGGAAACGGCCACCGCCCGCGCACCGGTCTCAGTCGCCACCCGCTTCACTCGCTCGGCATCGATATCGGCCACGATCAGTGTCGCGCCAACGGAGTGGAGTTCGCGCGCGAGGTTGAGACCGACATTGCCGCAGCCCTGAATTGCGATCGTCCGTCCGCTCAGGTCATCAGTGCCCCAGCGGAATTTCGACGTGGCCTGCATCGCGCGAAACACACCGCGGGCAGTCACCGGCGATGGGTCACCGGAACCGCCCAGCAGGCCGGCGCAGTAGTTCGTCTCCATATGCACGAAGTCCATGTCGACGGTATTCGTTCCGACGTCCTCCGCCGTCACGTAGCGACCGCCGAGTGAATCGACAAAGCGACCGTGCGCGCGGAAAAGCATCTCGCGATTCTGGGTGCGGTTGTCACCAATGATGACGCTCTTGCCGCCGCCAAGATTGAGACCGGCGACCGCGTTCTTGTAGGTCATGCCGCGCGCGAGTCGCAGCGCGTCGGTGATCGCCTCTTCGTCCGAGGCATAGTTCCAGAAACGCGTCCCGCCGAGAGCGGGGCCCAGAGTAGTGTCGTGAATGGCGATGATGCCGCGGTAGCCAGTGGACTTGTCGTGGGCGAGCACGAGCTGCTCGTGGCCCATCGCGGACATCGTTTCGAAGAGATTCATGAATATGGATTTGGACGTTGCGCCACGGTTTCGCGAGGCGAACGTCAGTCAGGTTCGGGGATACAACTCACGGGCAATGACAATGCGCTGCACTTCGGACGTGCCCTCGTAAATCTCAGTGACCTTGGCGTCACGGAACAACCGCTCCACCGGATAGTCGGACACATATCCGTAGCCGCCGAAAATCTGAATGGCGTTGGTGGTGGTCCACATCGCCGTTTCGCTGGCGAGCAGCTTGCACATGGCACCGAATTGCGTGATCGATTTGCCGGCGTCCTTCGCGCGTGCGGTGGCATGCAGCAGTGCGCGCGCGGCGGTGATGCGACTCGCCATGTCAGCGAGCTTGAATTGCACGGCCTGAAAATCCTTGATCGGCTGGCCGAACTGTTTGCGGTCGGCGGCGTATTCACGCGCCGCTTCTGCTGCCGCGGTCGCAATGCCCAGTGCCTGCGCTGCGATGCCGAGTCGGCCGTGATCGAGCGACTGCATGGCGTAGATGAAGCCCATGCCTTCGGCGCCAACCAGGCGATCTCCAGGCACACGCATCTCGTCGAAATTCAGCATCACCGTCGGACTCGCGCGCATGCCGAGCTTGTCTTCCTTCTTGCCGACGCTGAAACCCTTAAGGTCGGGCGTGATGATGAAAGTCGAGATTCCCTTCCCGCCCTTGCGTGCGTCGGGAGAATCGGTGCGCGCCATCGCCAGAATCACTCCGGCGTGCGTACCCTGCGTGACCCAGCTCTTGGTGCCGGTGAGAATCCAGTCGTCGCCATCGCGCACCGCCTGCGTCGTGAGCGAGCTGGCATCACTGCCGCTGCCCGGTTCCGACAAGGCAAATGCGCCGAGGATGTCGCCACGCGCCATCGGCGGCAACCAGCGCTGCTTCTGCGCATCCGTGCCGTAATTGAGGATCATCTGCGTGGGGAGCGAGTTGTGCACGCTCATCATCACGCCGACCGACGCATCATGCGTCGAGATTTCCTCGAGCGCGATCAGGTACGTCAGGGCATCGAGACCGAGTCCATCGTACTGCTCAGGAATGAGCATGCCGAGGAAGCCCAGATCACCGAGCTTCTTCACCAGCGTTGGTTCAAAGTGACTGTCGCGGTCCCACTGTGCGGTGTATGGCGTGATTTCCGCCAACGCGAATTCGCGGGCCGTGCGCTGAATCTCGCGCTGTTCCTCGGTGAGAGGAAAAATGATCTCCGACGGATGCATGATCAGGTGATGGCGTAGGTGTACACACCGCGGCCCGTCTTCTTTCCCAGCCACCCTGCATCGACATATTTGCGCAGCAGTGGACAGGCGCGGTATTTCGGATCGCCGAGTCCTTTGTGCAGGACGTCGAGGATCGCGACACAGGTGTCGAGGCCGATGAAGTCGGCGAGTGCGAGCGGGCCCATGGGATGATTCATGCCCAGCTTCATCACGGTGTCGATTGATTCGGCGGTACCGACGCCTTCCAACAAGCAGAAGAACGACTCGTTGATCATCGGCATCAGGATCCGGTTCGCGATGAACCCGGGAAAATCGTTCGCCTGGCACGGTGTCTTGCCAACGGCTTTTGCCAGTTCAACTGTGCGCGCGGTGGTGGCGTCACTGGTCGCAATGCCGCGAATGACTTCCACCAGTTGCATCACCGGCACCGGATTCATGAAGTGCATGCCGATCACGTCGGCGGGCCGCCTGGTGCGCGCCGCAATCTGCGTGATCGAGATCGAGCTGGTGTTGCTGGCGAGAATCGCACCCGGTGCCGCAATCGCGTCGAGCTTCGCGAATATGTCGAACTTGAGTGCGACGTTTTCTGTCGCCGCCTCGATGATCACGGTGCTCTCGCTGGCCTCGGCCAGATCAGTCGCGGTGGCGATCCGCCCCAGTGTTGCGGCGTGCAACTCGGCATCGATGGTGCCCTTCTTCAGCTGACGCTCGAGATTCTTGCCGATCGTTGCGACGCCTTTTTCGAGCGCGGCCGCCGAGACGTCGATGATGGTGACCGGAAAGCCCGCCTGCGCAAACACATGCGCAATGCCGTTGCCCATCTGCCCTGCGCCGATGACCGCAATGCGGTCGTTCATGCCTCGTGCTCCCGGGCGCCGGTTGCGCTGCCCGCGTTCGTGGAAAGAGATACAGGTGACGCGGACACCATGCCCGCGCGCCGGTTGCGCCCAGTGACCCACCACAAGGCCGCGAACGAGCCGATCATGCCGACCGTTGCGATCACGCCCCCTTCGGGCCCCCACAGGCCGCCCGTCAGCCAGTCGGGACCGGTGTCGATCAGCCTGTAGTCAGGTGTGCCAAGCGCCAGGCCACTCACTGCTGTATGGAAGCCGGCGGACATCGTCCAGTTCCAGGCGAAGTGCGCCGCCCATGCCGCGGCCAGACTTCCAGTGACGACTCTGATGCCAGCCAGGAACACGCCGGCCGCAATCACGTTCGCGATCGCCAGCGGCGTAACGCCGGGATTCATTACGTGCATCAGCCCGAACACGACCGACGTGATCGCCGTGGCCACCGGCCAGCCCCACGTTTCTCGCAGCACCGTGAACGGATAGCCGCGCAGCAACAGCTCTTCGGTGAGCGCCGCCGGCGCCAGCACTGCGACCGACATGAGCAACGCGTAAAATTCATGGCCACCGGGCGCCGGCACGAAGGTCAGGTCGCCAAGCGCGATGAGCA
>JANMWU010000446.1:0-1753 GCA_031380785.1 Gemmatimonadaceae bacterium | reverse complement strand
TACAGATCCGATGCAGTCGTCAGGACCTCGCCACGCAACTGTTCGGGGCTCGCGTATTCCGGCGTCAGCGCGCGGCCGTCGGCCCGCGTGATTGCATTCGCTTCGTCGGCGGCACCGCCGAGCAACTTGGCAATGCCGAAGTCGAGCAATTTGACCGTGCCATCGCTGGTCACGAACACGTTGGCCGGCTTCAGGTCGCGATGAATGATCAGGTTTGCGTGCGCATACTGAACGGCGGCGCACACCTGACGGAACAGCTGCAGCCGCTCGCGGATGTTGAGTTTCTTCGCGTCGCACCAGGCCGTGATCGGTGCGCCGTCCACATACTCCATCACGAGATAGGGCCGACCATCGGGTGTCAGTCCGCCATCGAGCAACGTGGCGATGTTGCGATGCTCGAGCCGCGCCAGAATCTGCCGCTCAAGCCGGAAGCGAGCCACCAGCAGGTCCGATGCACCACTCCGCATCACCAGCTTGATCGCAACACGCTTCAGGAATTGTGCATCGTCACGAGTCGCCTCGAACACCGTGCCCATGCCGCCGGTTCCCAGCACGCGTACAAGCTTGTACGCGCCCAGATGTTCACCCACCATGCCCGCGTCGTCGTAGTCGATAGACGTGGTGCGCAGATCTTCGGTGAGAAATTCGTGCGAGTCGGCGATGTGCAGCAGCGCGCGCACTTCGACGCGGATCGCCGGATCGTCGGCAGCCTCACGTTCGAGAGCATCGTCGCGCTCACTCGTCGGCAGGTCCACGAGCGCATCGAACAACGCACGCACGCGCTGCACTTGCGCCTGATCCATCAGGAGCCTGCTTCGGTGCCGTCGCCGAGCGCGCGTGCCAGCCAGGCGCGCGCAAACAGCCAGTCGCGCTTGACGGTTGCCGGCGACACGCCGAGCACGCGCGCCGTGCCGGGAATGTCGAGGCCACCGAAGAAGCGCAGTTCCACCACCTGCGCACAACGCGGTTCGGCGCCGGCAAGTCGCGTCAGCGCGTCATCCAGCGCCAGCAGATTCACAGACTTGTCGCTGGTGCCGGCCACGTCGTCCACCAGCGTCACGCGAATGCCGCCATCGCGCTTGTCCGCCAGCCGCGCACGCGCGCGATCCACCAGCACGCGTCGCATCACCACCGAAGCCAATCGCAGATAGTGATCGCGATTCTCGTACGCCATCGCCGCCGAATCCGGCAGACGCAGAAACGCTTCGTGCACCAGCTCTGTCGGCTGGAGAGTCTGGTTCGCGTGTTCGCGTCGGAGCCGTTGTTCGGCCATCGAGCGCAGCTCGTTGTACAGCGTGACCGACAACGCGCCGGACGGATCACCAGCATTCGGAGCGTCAGACACGCGTGCGGCCTCCCGTCAGACGAGACATCCCGCGCCTACGCGAGCACTGCGGTGACGATCTGACGGACAACGGCACGGGCGTCATCCCCCAGCGGCAGAAGCGGCGACCGCGGCGCGCCACCGAGCATACCCGCCGCGTCGACGCCCGCTTTGAGCCCTGGAACGCCGAATTTCGCCGCCACTTCAAGCGCCAGCCGACGCAAACCGTTCTGCGCTTCGGCCGCATCCTCCGGATGTCCAAGGCCAACACCCTGCGCCACTGACAGTGCCAGACGCGGTGCGATGCATGCCGCGGCCAGCACGGCGCCGGCGCAGCCATCGCCCAATGCCTGCGAGAGTGACGGCGCGTGGCCGGTCATCACCGAGAATGTCGGACTGCGTGCGCGCAGATATCCGTTGCGCCACTCC
>JANMWU010000382.1:0-10383 GCA_031380785.1 Gemmatimonadaceae bacterium | reverse complement strand
TGGGCGTGCTCGATGCCAGCGAAATTCCGCCCACATTCGGCGCAGCTTTCGGCCTCGTGGTCGGTCTGATCGCTGGCGGGCCGGCGGCACTCCTGCGTGCGCAGGAAGGCGCCGAAGACAGCCCCGAAGCCGGCGCCCGTGATCTCGATGCGATCGAAATTTCGAGCAACGATTTCGTCGTCGGCATCGCCGCCAGCGGCACCACGCCGTACGTGCATGGTGCATTGCGCCGGGCGAAGGCAGTCGGCGCCACCACCGGCATGATCGCGTGTACTGCGCTGCCGGAAGCGATTCTTGACGCGATCGACATCCCGATCGTGATCGTGGTCGGTCCCGAAGTCGTGACGGGCTCCACCCGCATGAAGTCCGGCACGGCTACCAAACTCGCGCTGAACATCATCAGCACCGGTGCCATGATTCGCATCGGCAAGACGTTCGGCAATCTGATGGTGGATCTGCGCGCCACCAACGCGAAACTGATCGATCGCAGCGAGCGGATTGTGGCTGAGGTGTGCGGCGTGTCGCGCGATGTCGCCCGGACGGCGCTCAACGCGGCCGATGGATCGGTGAAGCGCGCGATCGTGATGCAGCTGCTTCATGTTGACGCGGCGGCGGCCGACGCAGCGCTTGATGATGCGCATGGTGTGATCCGTCGCGCCGTGAATGTCTCACCGCCACCTCCGATTGCGAGCGACGCGCGCTGATGCCCACCGACGCCCCGCTCGCCGACGCGCCGATTCTGATCGGACTCATGTCAGGCACATCGCTCGATGGCATCGCCGCTGCCGCGGTGCGCTTTCATCGCACCGGTGATGGCGATCGCGCTGAATTGCTGGCGTTCGAATCGGTCGCGTACACAGCCGAACAGCGTTCGCGTCTGGCCGCCGGAATGGTGCAGGGCAGCGCGCGTGATTTTTGTCGGCTGAATGTCGATCTGGGACACTGGCTCGCCGCGGCCGCTGCTGCTGTCATGCAGCGCGCGAAACTCAGCCCGTCTGATATTGCCGCGGTCGCGTCGCATGGGCAGACGCTCTGGCACGAACCGGGGCATTCCACCTGGCAGATCGGCGATGCCAGCGTGATCGCCGAGCAGCTGCATGTTCGAGTTGTGCACGACTTCCGCAGTCGTGACGTCGCTGCCGCCGGACAGGGCGCGCCGCTGGTGTCGCTGGCTGACCTGCAGCTGTTCGCCGCACCCGAGGGCTGGCGCGCGCTCCAGAATCTGGGCGGCATCGGCAACGTCACGGTCGTGCCGCCGCGCGGCCTCGACTTTCCGACGCTGGCGTTCGACACCGGACCGGGCTGCGGTGTGATCGATCGCGTCGTGACCACGCTCGATCCATCGCGGTTTTACGACGCTGACGGCCGCATGGGCGCCGCCGGCCGTCCCGTCGAATCGGTTCTGGCAACGTTGCTCGCCGACGAGTGGTACGGTCGCCAGCCGCCCAGGAGCACCGGCCGCGAGAAGTACGACGCGACATTCGTGGCATCCCTGGTTGAGCAGTGCCGCGCCGCGGGTAGTGACGTAGTGGATGAGGACGTCGTCGCCACGGCAACTGCTCTCACGGCCCGGACGATGGCTGTTGGCTACGGCCGGTTTGTGCGTCGCGATCTTCACGACGTGGTGCTTTCCGGTGGCGGGGCGCGCAACCCGACGCTGGTGCGCATGATCCGCGAGGCGCTTCCATTGCGCACGGTGCGTACCTTCGATGAACTCTTTTTCGACGGCGAAGCCAAGGAAGCGGTGGCGTTCGCATTCATCGCCTTGGCTCACCTACGTGGACTTCCCGGGAATGTCCCGACGGCGACGGGCGCCGTCGGACTGCGGATCCTCGGCACCCGCACGCTGCCATGAACGGCCCAGAACGAATTGATGTCGCCGAACACACCGCCGCCGCCCGATCGGCGAACGCACAATGAGCCGTCGTCGCCCGGCATCGGTCGACGCATGAGTGATGCAGCATCGCTGTGCATCGCCGCCATCCGCTGGGATGCAGCGCGCGGATACGGCGACGCGCGCCCGCATATCGACGCCGCGCTGCGCCTTGGCGTCGGCGGCTTCACATTGTACGGCGGCACGCCTGAAGCGGTGCGCGCACTTACGCGTGACCTGCAGCAGCGATCCAAGACACCGCTGCTGATCGGCGCTGACATGGAGCGCGGTGCGGGCCAGCAGTTCGAGGGCTCCACCGGCCTGCCGCCGGCAGCTGCGATTGCGTCATTGCGGGATCGTGATGCCGTGCGCCGCGCCGCCCGGCACACCGCGCGTGAAGCGCGCACAATGGGTGTCAACTGGAACTACGCTCCCGTCGCCGATCTCGACGTCGAGCCGCTGAATCCGGTGCTCAACACCCGCGCCTTCGGCTCGCAGCCAAGCGAAGTCGGTGATTATGTCGCCGAATGGATCGATTCCTGTCAGAGCGAAGGCGTGCTGGCCTGCGTCAAGCACTTCCCTGGGCACGGTCGCACGATTGACGATTCGCATCTCACACTGCCCGTCGTCAGCACACCGCACTCGGTGCTGATGCAGGATGACCTGCTGCCGTTCCGGTCGGCGATCGATGCCGGCGTGGGCTCGATCATGACGGCGCATGTGGCCTATCCAGCGCTGGACCCGGGCGGCGCGCCGGCCACGCTCTCACGTGAAATCCTCACCTGGGTACTGCGTCAGCGCTGCGAGTACGAGAATCTCATCGTTGGCGATTCGATCAACATGCCGGCCGTGACACAGGGCATCGACGAAGGCGAGGCCGCGGTGCGCGCGATCATCGCCGGCTGCGATCTCGTGCTGGCGCCAGGCGATCTGCCGAAGACGGTGCAGGCACTCGAGCAGGCAGTGGTCGACGGTCGCATCGAACGCGATCGACTCCGCCTGTCGCTGCGTCGGCGACTGAAGTGGGCACAATGGGTCTCACCGCCGAACGACTACCGTCGTCCGTCCGGCACTGACGTGCTGTGGTGCGCCGGTCTCGCCGATCGCGTGTTGCAGGTGCCGCGACCGCTCACGCGCGGCATTCGCGCGCCGGTCGAACTCTGTTCGCTGGACAGCGATGCGCGCGGCGACATGCGCGTGCCACGCGCAGCGCTCACCAACACACTGCGGCAATTGAGCATCGATGCGCGGGTGGTCGAACGTGCCGACGGCCCGAGTCGCGGCACGGTGGTAATCACAGCCTTCGGCGAGCCGACGCAGGGCCGCGGATCGCTCGAAGTTGCGCCGGTCGTGCGCGACGGCGTGCTGCAGCATATCGGTGAAGCGCGCACTGCCGGCCGTGATGTGGTGGTCGTCTGGTTCGGCCATCCGCGCCTCGCCAGCGCATTCGGCGACGAAGTTCCGCTGGTGTGCGCGTGGAGTGGCGACTCCTGCATGCAGAACGCGGTCGGACGCTGGCTCGCGCGCCAGCGCGGCTGAGATGCTGGCGGCACTGCTGCTCGCGCTTGCCGCTGTCATCAGCGCCGGTCTGGCGCTGCGGTACGCATGGATCTTCTACGGCGGTGTGCGCCGTCGTCACAGGGCGCGCTTCGGCCACGTCGGTCTTCTCGGTCGCTCCGACACCATCCTCGCCCTCAACGACGCCGACGTCTACGCCAGCTGGCGACTGGCGCGCATGAATCTCGCCGCCGCCGCCGTCTCGCTCGCTGCCGCCGTCGCGCTCTTCCTGTGGCTTCGTCGCTAGACGCGGCCCCCGCGTGAACGCTTTTCCGGCTGGAAATTCTCAGCGCTTCTCAGGCACGGTGGAGCGTAAAAAGAGTGATCTCAGGACGGACGTCGATGCGCGCCTGCACATTGAACCCGACGCCGCGACTGATGTACACCCGCCGGCCATCGCCGACCGCAATTTCGCCCGAGGTGTAGCGCTTGTTTCGCACCGGGATCATCAGTGGTGGCAGGAACGGCGAGCGGCACTGGCCACCATGCGTGTGACCTGACAGCACCCAGCCGTCGTAGCCGTTCCATCGTGACCGTTCGTCCATGCAATCGGGATTGTGGTTCAGCACCAGTGACGGCGTGTCGCGCGTCCAGCCGGCCAGTGCAACTTCCGGTTTCGGGAATGGTGACCAGTAGTCGTCAATGCCGATCATTGACAATCCGTCTACATCGATCTTCGCGTTGCGCAGCACCGTGATGCCGGCCAGGTGCAGTCGATCGACGATTGCGTTGCAGACCTGCACGTCATGCCAGCGATAGCCGTAGTCGTGATTGCCAAGCGCTGAGAGAGTGGCCATCGCACCGCGCGGCACGTGCGGCAGGTGCCGTTCGAGTGTGCGCAGCTCTTCCGGCCCGCGATACGACACCCAGTCGCCGGTGTACACAACGATGTCGGGACGCAGCGCCGCGGCCGTGCGCCAGACACGTTCGAGATAGTGATCGCTCACCGGACCGAGGTGCATGTCGCTCAGGTGCAGCAGCGTCCGGCCATCCAGCGATTGAGGCAACCGCGCGATCGGAAGTTCGCGGTGCGTCACATCCAGCCAGAACGGCTCGATCCAGTGAGCGTATGTCACAAGTCCCGCCAGACCCGCGCTGGCGGTGAGCAGAAAATCGCGGCGTTTCATTGCATCGGAAGGCGTGGCCGGCGTCAGCACCGGCATCAGATCCTACGGAGTCGGCGGACCGAAGTTCCCGAATTTCCAGATCGCCCAGGCCACCACCACCACGATCGCGAAGATCGTGACAAAGAGATACGCCTTGGCCGGGTCACGCGGCGGTGTCGTCGCGTCCGGGCCGGCCGATTCGCCGTTCGACACGCTCTGCACGCCCATGGCAGGCGTCGGCGGCCGCGTCACGATTGGTACCGCTCCGCTGCGCATCCGACCGCGCATCCGATCCAGCGTCGGGACGCCGGAATCCGGCAGCGGATACGACTGATGGCCGATCTGCCGCTGCGAGTCGTCATGCTCCGGCAGACCATCGCCGGTGAATTCCGCCACCACCACCGTGATGTTGTCGTGCCCACCCTCGGCATTCGCGGCGGCAATCAGTCGCAGGCACGCATCATCCGGATCGCTGCTGCTGCTCACGATGCGCGCAATGTCGGTGGCGCGCAGATGTGTCGTCAGCCCGTCGCTGCACATCACCAGCGTATCGCCCCGCGCCACCGGCTGCTGAGTGAAATCGGGACGCACCGTACTGTCGGGACCAAGCGCCTGCAGAATGATGTTGCGCCGCTCGCTGACTTCGGCCTGATCGGCCGTCATTTCTCCGGCTTCGATCAGCTGCTGCATCAGTGACTGATCCTTTGTAATCTGCTGCGCCGCACCGTCGCGGACGATGTACGCACGACTGTCACCAACCTGCGCCAGATAGAGCGAGTGGCCGAGCATCCCGGCGATGGTTGCAGTCGTTCCCATGCCGGCATGTTCGGGATGCGCACCGGCGTATGCGAAGATGCGATGGTTCGCCGTGTCGGCCGCGTCGCGAATCGTTTCGACGAAGGTGTCGGCGTCACGACCGACGCCGTTCATCCACTGCGCGCGAAAGGTGTCCAGCACCGCCTCGACCGCCATTTCGCTCGCAATTTCGCCCGCAGCCGCGCCACCCATCCCGTCCGCCACCACCATCACCACGCCGCGCCACCCGACGTCGATCACGCCGTCGTGCACCTCTTCATGAGTCTGCCCAGTGGCGAGATCGAGGTAGGCGAAAGCATCCTCGTTGTGATCGCGCGTGACACCGACATCAGTCCGACCGGCGAGACGCAACCGCACGCCAGTGCGTGGCACGGGCGTCTCGGACGGCGTGGGGTGGGTCATGACGGGCACTGTCGGCGCGTGAAGAGGGTGAAGGCTGCTGACTTGCCGCGAGTGCGCCCCCTCCGGGCGTTCCGCGCGTGAAGAAGAAGCTAGGACGGCGCGCATGAGGCGGTCAAATCGGGGCAGCCAGAGGTCCGCTATCTTTGGATATGCTACGCGCCCCGCTTCGGTCCGGTTTCGTGATGCGCCCGCCAGGGTCACTACTCTCGCTCCTGCTCCTTTCTGCCTGCACCACCGGACGGATAACACCCAGTGTTCTGCCCGCCGCGGCGCTCGTCACGACGCCCAGACTGCCGCCAATTCCGCGCGTCGACGGGCCGATGGCCATTCGCGTCCAGTACCCGTCGCCGAACGCCCTCATCGCCGCCCGCGATTCGACTTTTCTGCTCGGCACCGTCAATCACGGCGGTGCCACGCTCAGCATCAACGGAGCGCCGGTGGCCGTGCGACCGAATGGTGCCTTCATGGCATGGGTCGCGATGCCACCGCGTTTGCGCGCACAGTTCGACCTTGTCGCCACCGTTCCCGGCGCGGAACCCCAGCGATTGACGTTGCCGATTCGGCTGCCCGCCGAGCGATTGCCGGTGGATGGCAGCCGTCCGCCGTATTTCGACACCACCAGCGTCACGCCGCGCGGCGGCCTCGCGTGGCGCGACGATGAACCGGTGCGCGTGTCGGTGCGGCTCGCGGCTGACGCGCGCGCCGAGTTGCGTCCCACGCCGTGCGCGGGCGCTGCGGCCGGTGCGGCGCTGCCACTGCTCGCGTCGGACGGCAGCGAGACTGCCGGACGCGAAGTCGCTGCACGCGCGCTGCGTTGCGGAGCCACGCTGGCCGTGTTCGGGCGCGGCGATACCGCCGCCGTGACGCGCAGCATCGCGCCAATCGCCGACGGCGATTCGCTCGGCCTGGTGCGTGTCGGCATCGCGGCCAGCGATACCGATGCGGTGGTGATCGCGAAGCCGGTGCCGGGCGGCACGTACAAATGGTTCATCATTCCCGGCACGGTGTTGCGCATGACCGGTCGGCAGGGCGATGCGGCGCGTGTGCAGCTCGAACGCGGGCTCGATGTCTGGGTTGATGCCGACGCGGTGACGCCGCTGCCGGCGGGCAGTGCGGCGCCGCGACGGATCGTGAGTAACGCCCGTCTCGTGCCGGCCGATGGATGGGTGGATCTGGTGCTGCCAATGAGCGCGCGGCCCGCGTATCGCGTCGATGGCGTCGGCAACACGCTGCGCATCACACTGCATGGCGTCATCGGCAATACCGACATCGTGTGGTTCCAGCACGCCGATCCGTTCGTGCGCGACGTTCAGTGGACAAATGAGTCGAATGATCGTGCCGTCTACACCGTGCAGCTGCAACGCGATGTATTCGGATGGCTGGTCTTCTGGCGCGGCGATGCACTGGTGCTGCGCATGCGTCGCGCGCCGGTCGTCGACGCCGCGTCTCCCTTGCGGGGACTGCGAATTGCCGTCGACCCGGGCCATCCACCAATCGGTTCCACCGGGCCAACGGGGTTGTACGAAGCGGTGGTAACGCTCGCCATTGGTGAACGCGTACAGCGACTGCTCACCGAGCGCGGTGCTATTCCGGTCATGACGCGCATTACTGCCGCGCCGGTGCCACTCGGCGATCGTCCGATCCTCGCGCGCCGGTCCGACGCTCACGCGTTCGTCTCGATTCATCTCAATGCCAAGGCTGATGGTGCCAACCCGTACCTCAACAACGGCAGCGGCGCGTACTACTTCCACCCACAGAGTGCCGCGCTGGCTCGCGACATCGAGGCCCGCGTGCTGGCCCGGCTTGGCCTGACCGACGAAGGAACCTGGTTCGACAACCTCGCCGTGGTGCGTGGGCCGTGGATGCCGAGCGTGCTGGTGGAAGGGGCGTACATGATCGTGCCGGAGCAGGAAGCGGCATTGCGCACGCCGGCGTTTCAGGAGGCGTATGCGCTGGCAATCGTGGAAGGCCTCGAAGCCTGGTTTCGCACGCTCGCGGCGGGCCAGGCGCGTCCCTGACGAGCGCGTCGGCGCACTTCCGGCCGGCGCTCGTCGGCAATGGCGCAGAGGGTCACAATCCAGTCGTTCTGCAACGGAGTCGTGTTGGTCCGGCGCCGCGCCGAAGGTTTTAACGTGCACTGATTCGCCCTTGCCCGGGAACACGCGGCTGGGTTCGGCGGCCCATTCCGGCACGCGAAATGCCGGAAACGTGTCTCTGGGCAATATCCACGGCTGTGGATACCTGTGGACGGTGTGGAGAGCTTATGGGACACGCGCAACCGGGTCGCCTTGGAACCATATAAGTCGTTAGCGGGTATATCTTTACGAGACAGGAATCGAAGCAGGTCTGGCGAATTCTGGCGCTGTTTTGGCGCTCCTTCAGTCGAGTGGCGCGTATCGGAAAACAGTACAAATGTGATCCGGTGGCCGCTAAACTGTTGCTCCGTTGAGTGTTCGCGGAACGCTGGCGCGGACTCACGAAGCGCCGTACTGTCCTGCTCCGCGCCGGTTGCCGGTCTGTTTCGATCTTGTCACGCCGTGCTCCGCCGTTCGCAGGTCGTCCCGCTGGTCCGCTTGGGTGGCAAACCCGCAGCAAGGTCGGAGCAGTACCGCTGCGGGATAGTTCGTGTCCCTGTTTGCGGGGCCCGGGCGAAGCGGAAGGGGCAGCCAGAAGGGTGGGGTTGGCGATGAGAAGGGAAACGGACAGCTGGACGGTGACGCAGCGCGGATTCACATGACTGACGATGACGCAGTACCAACCACCCGTGGGGAGACACATGACGACGGTGTTTTATCCGGAAACCCTGGCATCGATGACGATGTCGGCCGCTGACAAGGCTGTGCGGAAGCGCGATGGGCGCTCGGCCGACTGGGATCCGGAACGGATTGTCCGAGCCATCGCGCTCGCCTTCTACGCCTATCGGAACAAGGGCGCCGAGAACCCGCACCGCGACGATCAGGCCAAGCATTACGGCCTGAGCCTCAAGGATCACGCCGAAGTGCTGACGATTGCCGGCATGGTCATCAACACGGTGGAGATCGCGACGTTGCGCCACGGGCTGCAGTCGGTCGAGCAGATCCAGGACATCGTCGAAATGATGATCGCCGCGTCAGGAAACTTCGAGGTCGCGAAGAGCTTCGTGCTCTATCGCGCCAGGAAGTCCGACGCTCGCATCGCCCGGCACGGCATCAGCGGCATCAGCGACTACATCGCGATGTCGAAGTACGCTCGCTACCGCGAAGACCTGGGCCGCCGTGAGTTGTGGCCCGAGGCCGCGAAGCGCGTCTTCGACATGCATCGGTCGCGCTTCTCCGCGCTGCTGCAGAACGAGGCGTTCGGTCTCGATCGCACCCTTGGTCAGCTGATCGACATCGCCGAAGCTGCCGTGCGCGATCGCAAGGCGCTCCCGTCCATGCGCTCGATGCAGTTTGGTGGCGACGCCATCGAAGTGAACAACGCCCGCATGTACAACTGCACCTTCGGGCACATCGACAATGTGAAGAAGTTCAGTCAGGCACTCTGGCTCCTTCTCAGCGGCACTGGGGTCGGCTTCAGCGTGCAGAAGCAGCACGTCTCGCGTCTGGCGCCGTTCCCGCTGCGCGCCAGTGCCGAAGATCTGCCGGTGCGGCATTTCACCATCCCCGACACCATCGAGGGCTGGGCCGACTCGATGCACGAACTGGTCACGAGCTACTACGACGGCACCTACGTCGAGTTCGACTTCTCCGAGATCCGTGCCAAGGGCGCCGTGCTGCGCACCAGCGGCGGCCGCGCTCCGGGCCATCAGCCGCTGAAGAAGGCGCTCGAGAAGATCCGCGCTGTGCTCGACGCCATCCCGGGCCGCAAGATGCGCCCCATCGAGGCCTACGACATCCTCATGCTCGCTGCCAGCGCGGTGATCAGCGGCGGTATCCGTCGCTCGGCCACCATCGCGCTCTTCAGCGCCGATGACGAGGAGATGGTCAACGCCAAGACCGGCGAATGGTGGAAGCATCAGCCGCAGCGTCAGCACAGCAACAACAGTGCGATGCTGGTTCGCGGCGACGCGACAAAGACCGAGTTCATGTCGCTGTTCAACGCCATCCGGCAGTTCGGCGAGCCGGGTTTCTACTTCACCGAGAACGCCGATTACGGCGCGAACCCGTGCGTCGAAATCGGTCTGGCGCCGTCGCTCGTCGTCGACGCTCCGACCAAGTCGAAGCTGGAAAAATATGGCTACCGCGAACCGGTGGCATTGGGCGACACGATCAGCGGCTGGCAGCACTGCAACCTGACCACGATCAACGGTCGCATGTGCGAGACGGCGGAGAAGTTCTACGAGCTGTGCTCCGTCGCCGCGACCATCGGCACGCTGCAGGCCGCCTATACCGAGATGAGCTACCTCGGCCCGGTCACGCGCGTCATCAATGAGCGCGAGTCACTGCTTGGCGTGAGCATCTGCGGAATTCTCGAGCGTCCCGACGTGCTGCTGAATCCGGCCGTGCTGCGGAAGGGTGCCGAGACGTGTGTCATGACAAACCGCGCGGTCGCGGAGACCATCGGTATCGAGCCGGCCGCGCGCGTCACCTGCGTCAAGCCGGAAGGCACCGCCAGCCTGTTGCTCGGCACGGCCAGCGGCATTCATCCGCA
>JANMWU010000368.1:0-1664 GCA_031380785.1 Gemmatimonadaceae bacterium | reverse complement strand
GTCACTCAGCGTGACTCGGTGGAGCCGGTGCGCATCGGCGTCGCCATGCTGGCTGCAATACGTTTGCGTCATCCGAAGGAGTTGGTCTGGCGCGAAGCTTTCATGGACAAACTCGCCGGCACCAATCGCTTGCGTCTCGCGATCAACTCGGCAATGACGACCGCACTGGCGATCGTGCCAAAGTGGCGGAACGAGGCGCGTCGGTTTGCGGAGGACACGCGTCAGGATCAGCTGTACCGCTGATCCTGACGCGGTCAGGCCGACACCCGGCCCATACGCGAGGCATACACCGTCTGGCGCCGATCGCGGCCCAGCGCAATCACGTCGTACTTCGCGGCGTTTGGCCCTTCCATGCCCGGCGATCCCGATGGCATGCCCGGCACGAACAGGCCGACGAGCGGCGGACGCTCTTTCAGCACCTGCTGAACGAGGTCGGGCGGGACATGCCCTTCGAACAGATACCCTGCCACCACGCCGGTATGACACGACGACAGCGCATCAGGCACGCCGAGCGATTTCTTCACCGCGCTCATGTCTGGCGTGTCGCGCACGTCGATCTCGAAGCCTGCGGTTCGCATGGCCTTGGTCCAGTTCACGCAGCACCCGCAATTCGGATCCTTGTATACCGTGACGCGGGTCGCCGGCGGCGTTGCAAGCGCGCGGCGGGATACGACGGTGCCGGTGCCGGCGAGCAGTGCGGCGCGGGCAAGGAATTCGCGGCGGGTCAGGTCATCAGCCATGCCGAAAGCTAAGTTCTCCGATCGATATGGCCATCATCGAAGCTTCGATCCCGCTCTTCTTCCTGCTGATCGCGGTCGAGCTGCTGATCGTACGCCGGCGACACTCGTCGGTCTACCGGCTCAACGATTCGATCAGCGATCTCTCCTGCGGGATCCTGAGTCAGCTGCTGGGCGTCGTCACCAAGCTGCTGGTGCTGGGCGCGTACGCCTGGTTCGCCGCCCATCTGTCGCTGCAGTCTTTCGGCCTCGCGCCGGCGTGGATCGAACGCGTTCCGTTCGGAGTCAGCGCCATTCCCGGGTTCTGGGGCATGGACTGGCCAGCCTGGACGACGTGGCTGATCGCGTTTCTGCTGGTGGACGCCGCCTACTATTTCCTGCATCGGTACTCACACACGATTCATGTGCTGTGGGCCGGACATGTGGTGCATCATTCCAGTGAGGAGTACAACCTCACCGTCGCGCTCCGGCAAAGTGCGCTGCACGGAATCTTCAGCTGGGTGTTCTTCATTCCGCTCGCCGTCATCGGACTGCCGTGGGCGATGTTCGCGGCCTGCTACGCGCTGAATCTTGTCTACCAGTTCTGGATTCACACCCGCGAGATCGATCGGCTCCCGGCGTGGCTTGAATCGTGGCTCAACACGCCGTCACATCATCGCGTGCATCATGGCATCAATCCGCAATATCAGGACAAAAACTACGCCGGCGCGCTGATCATCTGGGATCGCGTGTTCGGCACCTTTGAACCGGAGCTGGAGCCGGTGGTGTACGGTATCACGACACCGCTCGAGAGCTGGAATCCGGTGTGGGCCAACGTGCACATCTTCGCCGACATCGTGCGCGATGCGTGGCGTACGCGGCGCTGGAGCGACAAGTGGCGTGTGATCTTCGGTCATCCGGGCTTCCGCCCCGCTGATCTGGCCACGC
>JANMWU010000337.1:0-16164 GCA_031380785.1 Gemmatimonadaceae bacterium | reverse complement strand
GCGCAGCAGCGTGGTATAGATATCGGCGAGCAACAACTGAGAATCCGCGGCAGGCGACGCAGGCGCGGTCGTGGTGCGCAAGTCCGTGACTGGTTGTGCACGAGCTGGCAATCCCGGCACGCACATCAGCACACCGAGCACAACGAGCGCGGGTGGCCGGCACCAACACAAAACGCGGCCACTCACCGGCTGGGATTCGTAAGGATCACTTTCAATGCGCGTTCGCTCGCCGCATTCCCGAACGTATCGTACGCCTTCATCATGTCACCGAGCGCGAAACGATGCGTGACCAGCTTCGCCGGTTGCAGCTTTCCCGACTGCACCAGCTTCAGCAGCATCGGTATCGCCGCCGTATCGACGAGTCGAGTTGTTATCGCGATATTGCGATCCCAAAGCTTCTCGAGATGCAGCTGGACCGGCTTGCCATGGACGCCGATATTGGCCAACCGTCCTCCGGGCGCCAGAATAGCTTGGCAGATGTCAAACGTGGCCGACGTTCCCACGGCCTCGATGGCAACATCCACTCCCGCTCCGCTCGTCAGCTTCATCACCTGCGCCACGGCCGATCCATCGGTACTGTTGATCTGTGACGAGGCGCCGAATGCTCCGGCCACCCGCAGTCGGTTTTCATCAAGGTCTATCATCAGGATCGCTGCCGGCGAGAAGAATTGTGCGGCCAGCAAGGCAGCCAGTCCAACCGGGCCTGCGCCGACGATAGCGACCGTGTCGCCGGGCTGAATCCTGCCATTGAGCACGCCGCACTCGAAGCCAGTCGGAAGAATGTCGCTCAGCATCACGAATGCCTCTTCGTCCGCATCAGGCGGAAGTTTGTAGAGGCTCGTATCCGCAAAAGGCGTCCGTACATACTCGGCCTGCGTTCCGTCGATCGTATTGCCGAGGATCCAGCCGCCGCGCCGACAGTGCGAATACATGCCTCGTCGGCAGAGATCGCAGATTCCGCACGCGCTGACACAGGAAATGAGCACGCGTTCGCCGACGCGAATCGTCGATACCGCGGAACCCACTGCCTCCACGATGCCGATGCCTTCGTGCCCGAGAATGCGGCCGGCGGTCACCGTCGGAACATCGCCTTTCATGATGTGCAGGTCGGTACCGCAGATCGTGGTTGTTGTGACACGAATTATGGCGTCGTTGGGTTCGCGAACGGCGGGCTTGGGCATCGCCGCCCATTCCCGTTGGCCCGCGGCGCGATAGACCAGCGCCATCATTGTGCCGTTTGTATCGACGTCAGTCGTGACGTCTTCCGAATGTTCTGTCGTCGCCAGCATTGTCATTCCCTCGAAATTGAATGTGCAATCGATGCGTCCGGTGCGTTTCGTCGTTGGCGGGGCGCCGGAGCGCTATCGCTGTGATGGACGACTAATACGACTCGATGCTGAATCGCCGCTGAGGACAGGCTTGGGACACGCGAGCTCCGGATCGTTGGTGACTGGCACGGAGGCGACTGTCACGCGGCAGACAGATGCGTACTGGACGTAAAACTGTTCGGCGTTCCTGAGGGCCAGCTGAACAGTGTCTGATGATCGTGATGGCCGTGTGTCGCTGAAGGCAGTGACGCTATTGCACGACTGCCCTTTCTTCACAGGATCCTCAGTCGCCATTCAGGCAGAGGCACTATCTGAGTTGTGTAGCCAGACACACGCACCCATCGCGCAGGTAGCGAGCCGCACTGACACCTCGGCCGACACGTCATTGGACGACATCGTGCGCAAGATGTACGAGACGTACGTAAGCATTACGGCACGCAGATCACACGGGTCATTCATCGTCATCGCGAATTCGTTAAGTGAGCGCTCGGCGACTCGATCAACAGCGCGGGGCACTTTTGTATATTGGCCAAGCGATTCATTACCGTCGAATCGACCACGGAAATCATAGCGTGCAGGACATACCTGCACGTGCACGTGCCCCACGTCAGAGGACCCGAACCATGGCTGTCGAACACGATCATGAGCACATGAAACCCGGTACGCCGATGAAGTCCGAAAAGGGCGATGCAGCAGACAAGACAGGCAAGGCACAAACGGGTGCGTCACCAGCCACTGTCAATCCGCGTATCGACCCGAAGATTGCAGGAAAGCCTGCGCCGAAAACGCGGTGATCCCAGACCGGACGCGCGGTATTGCTGGCTCTTCGCCACTGACGCGCGCCCGGTCATCCACCGCCGTGTAGCGCCCACCGCGGCGAGGATTGGAAACGCTGTCTGGCGTCAAGTGTCGCTTCAAACGGTCGCCTCACCGGCGCTTCAGCTCCGGCTCAGGCAGGGCGCGTATGCTCACGGCACGCGACCGGAACAGCGCGACGGAAACAGAACGCGCCCGTCGGCGGAAATGCACCGTACCTGGCAGACACGGGCGCGACGATCCGCCATCGACGTGACGCACAACACATCTCACAGGAGCAGGCCATGCACGATCATGGAGGACAGGCCACAGCGAGTACGCATTCAAGCATGAGTGCGAGTGCCGTATTGTCGACCGAAACCAGTGCCGTTGTCGCGATCTACGAAACCCACGAAGATGCCGAAGGCGCCGTGCGCACGCTGGAAGCGTCAGGCTTCGATATGCAGAAGCTGTCGATCGTCGGCAAGGATTATCAGACGGAAGAGGATGTCGTGGGCTATTACACGACAGGCGGTCGCATGTTGAAGTGGGGGCGGAATGGTGCGTTCTGGGGTGGCTGGTGGGGCCTGCTGTTCGGCTCAGCCTTTTTTCTGATTCCGGGGTTTGGACCGCTGCTCGCGGCCGGTCCGCTGGTCGGCTGGATCGTCGGTGCGCTGGAGGGCGCGATCGTGGTCGGCGGATTGAGCGCGATCGGCGCCGGACTGGTCAGCATCGGCATTCCGCAAGACAGCATCATCACCTATGAGACGCAGATCAAGGCCGGGAAGTTCGTCGTCATTGCGCACGGATCGCCCGATGAAATAAGCAAAGCCAGCGATTCGCTGGCGCTGACGAATCATCTTGGCGTCACGTCGCATGCGTGACGCAGCGCAAAACATTGGAGGTGTGTCATGACGTGGATCACCGCGAACTGGGTCTGGCTGCTGGTCGGCGTCGCGTTCATCGCGATGCATCTCGTTGGTCACGGCGGTCACGGTGGTCACGGTGGTCACGGTGGCAACAGCGGTTCCGGCAATCGTGACCAACAGGGACTGGGGCAAAATGAGGCGTCGCGTGACACGGCAACGACAAGCGCCAGACGGGTGCGCGATCCGGCCCCGCGTCAAACGACCGAGCCACGAAGTCCCCATCAACACTGAACGACGACAATTCTCCAGGCAACGCTGCACGACAGATGTGCGGTGCGGTCATGTGTCGGGATGGATCTCCATCAAGAGGCAACATGCTGAACGTCAGGATACTGAGCTGGACTCTCGGCATATTCGGCGCCGTCACGTTCGTGCTCTGCGTGATCTACGGGCTCATCGTTCCGACAGCGCTGCATATGGGAACGTTTCTCGAATTGGTATTGCCAGCCTTCACATGGCTCACGTTCTGGGGGTTCTGGCTCGGGCTGGCGGAGAGCTTTCTCTACGGAGCGTACGTCGGCCTGGTCTTCGCCCCGCTCTACAATTTTTTCACGCGAAAGTGGGGAGCCGCGTCAACGCTGCGGTGATGTCCCGGTGCCAGCGCAGCTGGCGCAACTGTCCGCCTCCGGCGCACCCTTTCCCGTCGTCAGGCGAGTGAGCCCTGCTTTGTGATCAGGAAGCCGCTTGCAGTGCTGCTTGCCTGCGTGTTCGTCGTGATGATCGGATTCGGCATCACGATGCCGGTGCTGCCCTTCTACGTCGAGCGGCTGGCAATCGCGGACGGGGCAACGCGAAACGCGGTCGTCACGCATGTCGGATTGCTGACTGGTGTGTACGCGCTGATGCAACTCGTGTTTGCGCCGCTCTGGGGACGATGGTCCGACCGGATCGGCCGACGTCCACTGATCCTGATCGGCATCGGTGGATACGTCGCCGCGCAAATCCTGTTTGGCCTCGCGACATCGCTGTGGTTGCTCTATGCAGCGCGCATCCTCGGTGGTGTACTGTCGTCAGCCACGCTCCCGGTAGCCGGCGCGTTCGTCAGTGACCTGACGACGAAGGAGCAACGGGCTCGCGGAATGGCGTTGCTCGGTACAGCGGTGAGCCTCGGCTTCGTGATCGGACCGGCACTGGGCGGCGTTCTCACCCGCACTGACCTGCACTTCACCGCGCGATTCGGTCACTTTCAGATCGACGGCTTCTCGGTGCCGTTCTTCGCCGCGGCGGCAATCGGTCTGCTGACGCTCGGTGCCGCCATCCTGTGGTTGCCGGAATCCATGATGTCGTCGCAGGCTGGGCGGAGTGAACCGGCCGCAGCGCGCCCAACCTGGCGCATCGTTGCGCGGCAGATTGGCCCGCTGCTGGGGCTGTCGCTCGCAAGTCAATTCGGCCTCGCACTGTTCGAGGCAATCTTCGCGCTCTACGCCAAGGCGCGTTTCAACTATGGACCAGGTGAAGTGGGACTCGCGTTTGTCGTTTGCGGGCTTGTCATGACACTCTTCCAGATTGCCGGTGTCGCCGTGCTCAAGGGGCGCATCGGCCCGCTGTATCGCATCGCGACCGGCCTCGGCGTCATGGGTGCCAGTCTCGCCCTCCTCGTTCTCGCGCGAAACACACCCGTGATTCTCACGGTGATCGCGTTCCTCGCACTCGGCGCGGCAGTGGTCTCGCCGAACGTGAGTGCGATGATCAGCGAGAAGGGTGGCACTGGTCATGCCGGATCCGCGCTCGGCGTTCTGAATGGCGCCAACAGTCTGGGTCAGGCCAGCGGGCCGTTTCTCGGTGGTGCGTTGTACCTCTGGCAGTCACACGCGCCATTCCTGCTGACGGGCGTATTGCTGGTCGTTGTCTCACTCAGCACCGCATGGGCAACGCGTCGGCAGCAAGCGTGGACCGCGCTCGCGGTGGCATGATGACACGCGCATCCGGTTCGCCAGCGCCATGACCGCCCAGTCGGACACGGTCTTTCTCTTCGATGTCGACAACACGTTGCTCGACAACGATGCCGTCGTGCTCGAGTACCGGAACCATATCGCGCGCGAGTGTGGCGCCGACACTGCCGCGCGCTACTGGACCATCTTCGAAGGCCTGCGGCTGGAACTTGGCTATGCCGACTATCTCGGCGCACTCCAACGCTATCGACTCGAGCGCCGGCACGATCCCTCGATCTATCTGCTGTCGTCGTTTCTGCTCGACTATCCCTTCGCCGATCGGCTGTATGCTGGCGCGCTCGATGTGCTGGCGGACTTCGGCGCGCGCGGTCGTACGGTCATTCTCACCGATGGTGATGTTGTGTTCCAGCCGCGGAAGATCGAAGTCGCCGGCATCCAATGCGCCGTGAAGAACCGCGTCCTGATCCGGATTCACAAGGAGCGCGAGCTGGATTGCGTCGAATTCTTCCATCCGTCTCCGCGCTACGTGCTGGTTGATGACAAGCGGGCAATTCTTGCGGCCGTCAAGCGCATCTGGGGCGATCGCGTCACGACCGTCTTTGTGCGCCAGGGACACTACGCCTTCGATGCCAGTCAGCTGGCGTCGTCACCGCCGCCCGACGTGACGATCAGCGCGATCGGCGAACTGCGGCACTACGATGCGACCGCGCTGTACGACGCGGCCCGTGGCGTCCGCGTCCGAGGTACATGATGGAATTCACCAGCGCGCAGGACGATGCTGCGCAGTACGCGTACGCGCACCAACTCGATCACACCATCGGCGAGCTGATGGCGCCATCCAAGGGGATTCTCGCCGCGGATGAAAGTCAGTCCACGATTGCGAAACGGTTCACGGCAGTCGGCCTTGACCCGAGCGAGGAGAATCGGCGCCGGTATCGACAGATGCTGCTGTCGACGCCGGAGCTGAGCAGCTGCATCAGTGGCGTGATTCTGTTCGACGAAACACTGCGACAGCGTGCCGACGACGGACGGACTTTTGTCGAACTGCTGGTGGCAAACGGCATCGTGCCGGGCATCAAAGTCGATCACGGCGCAACGCCGCTGGCCGGAGCGCCGGGTGAACGCATCACCGAAGGTCTGGACGGCCTCAGGGAGCGTCTGGCCGAGTACCGGTCGCTGGGGGCACGCTTCACCAAATGGCGCGGGGTGATCGAGATTGGTGGAACGAGGCCTTCGTCATACTGCCTGAGGGCGAACGCCGAAGCGCTGGTTCGTTTCGCGTCGTTGTCACAGGAAGCGGGGCTGGTGCCGATTGTCGAACCCGAAATCCTGATGGACGGAGATCATACCATCGAACGCGCGGCCGAGGTCGCAGAGATCACCTTCGGCATGTTATTCCGCGCACTCCGTGCAGGTCGGGTCGTGCTCGAACACATGTTGCTGAAGCCCAGCATGGTGCTTCCCGGTGCGCAGGCCGCGAGTAAAGCAGATGTCGCGACCGTTGCACGCACAACGGTGCAGGTGTTGCGTCGCAGCGTGCCGGCGGCGGTGCCTGGCGTCGTGTTTCTCTCGGGCGGTCAGTCGCCACAAGCAGCGACCGCACATCTGAATGCCATGAACACGATGCCCGGGTCGCGCCCCTGGCCGCTGGGCTTCTCATTCGCGCGCGCGTTGCAGGAGCCGGCGTTGGACATCTGGCGCGGTGCCGCGCACAACGTCGCAGACGGACAAAGCGCCTTCCTGCATCGTGCACGGTGCAATGGCGCGGCGCGAGACGGGCGATACTCGACCAGTATGGAGCAGACCGACGACGCATCGCGGCACGACCAGTGACAATCGCACTGACACATCCGCTGGCAGGATTGTCGGCGCCGGAGTCCATGCTGACCAATATTCCCCGGCTGATCACGGCGTACTACAGCGAACATCCGGATACCACCGATCCGACGCAACGCGTGCGATTCGGAACGTCGGGGCACAGGGGCACATCCCTCAACGGGTCGTTCAACGAGCCGCACGTTCTCGCGATCACCCAGGCGATCTGTCTGTATCGTCGCGCACACCAGATCGACGGTCCGCTGTTTCTGGGCTGGGACACGCACGCCCTGTCAGAGCCTGCGCGCGTGTCGGCCCTCGAAGTACTTGCCGCCGATCACGTCGACGTGATGGCGGACGTGAACGATGCCGCGACACCGACGCCTGTTGTGTCACAGGCGATCGTGGCGTACAACCGTGGTCGCACGAGTGGGCTGGCAGACGGCATCGTGATCACGCCATCGCACAATCCGCCCGACAACGGCGGGATCAAGTACGATCCGCCGACCGGTGGTCCGGCGCAGAGTGCCATCACCGACTGGATCGAAGGCGCGGCCAATCAGTTGCTGGAGGTCGGCATGCATGACGTGAAACGCATTCCGTGGGCCCGCGCCAGGCATGAGCCCACACTACATCGCTTCGACTATCAGCAGCCATACGTCGACGCATTGCCGCGCGTCATCGACATGGACGCGGTGCGGGATTCCGGCCTGCACATCGGCGTCGACCCGCTCGGCGGTGCCAGCCTTCGCTACTGGGACGCGATCAGCGAGCGCTTCAAGCTGCGGGTGACAGTCGTCAATCGCATGGTGGACCCGACGTTTCGCTTTGTGCCGGTTGATCATGATGGTGTGATACGAATGGACCCCTCGTCGCGCTACGCAATGGCTCGACTTGTCGACGCGCGCCAGCAATTCGACCTTGCCTTCGCGAACGATCCCGATGCCGATCGCTATGGCATCGTCTCACGGACGATCGGCCTGATCGACCCCAATCATGCGCTCGCGGCAGCAGTCTGGTATCTCGGTCGCCATCGGCCGCAGTGGCCTGCCGGCGCCGCCGTCGGACGCACCATCGTCACCAGCAGTCTGATCGATCGCGTAGCGGTGAAACTCGGTCGGCCTGTGTTCGAAACTCCGGTGGGCTTCAAGTATTTTGTCGACCGGTTTCTCGACGGGTCGCTTGCGGTTGCCGGCGAAGAAAGTGCGGGCGCGTCACTCCTCTGCCGTGATGGCTCGACCTGGACCACCGACAAGGATGGTCTCGTCATGGGCCTTCTCGCCGCCGAGTCGACGTCCCGCACCGGGCGCGAGCCGGGCGAGCAGTACGCCGATATCGAGGCCGGGTTCGGGCCGTCGTTTTCCGCGCGCATCGACTTGCCTGTCCGCCCGGGACAACGGGACGCAGTGGCGCAGATGACGACGCGCACGCACGATCTGAACGCGTTGGCCGGAGCATCGATCGTCGAAGTCGCGACGCTGGCGGCGGGAAATCAGCAACCGTTCGGCGGTATAAAAGTCGTGACGAAGGACGGCTGGTTTGCGGTGCGGCCGTCAGGCACGGAAGCGCTTCTAAAGGTCTATGCGGAGAGCTTCATCGGTACCGCGCATCTGGAACAGCTTCGGGGTCAGGCCGTGGCGTTCGTCGACACGGTGCGCGCAGCGGACTGAGCGTCAGCTTCCGACTCATCGCTTCTTCAGCTGGCATTCAGCGCTCGCGCGTACTTCTGAGTTGCGTTCACGGCTGCTGCGTCGACGTGCCACTCACTCATTACGACGCGAGTTGTCTGACAATGTGTTTTTCTGCATCCGCCAGTTTTGTCGCCGGTGCCGCGCTCTCGGTGGCCGGCATCGCGACTCTTTCGCAGGTCGACGGGAAATCGGAAGTTCCCTTCGCGTTGATTCCGCTCCTGTTTGGTGTACAGCAGCTCACGGAAGGCGTCATCTGGCTCACGTTCCAATACCGGATGCCGCTGCTGACGCTTGTGATGCCATCGGTGTATTCCGTATTCTCGCATGTGTTGTGGCCGATCTATATCCCGTTCGCGATTGCGTTCCTGGAATTGACGCCACGGCGCAAGCGCGCGATCTCCCGATTTCAGATCGCGGGCGCAGTCGTCGGGCTGTACCTGCTGTATTCGCTGATTGTCCGACCGATCACTGCTGAAGTGGTCGGACAGCACATCGTGTACGACACGCCGCACTTCTATGGCGTACCGGTCATGGTGCTGTATCTGGCAGCGACATGCGTGAGTTGCTGGTTTTCGAGTCACACATTTGTGCGACTCTTCGGCGTGCTTGCGTTGCTGTCGTTCGTAGCGGCCTATCTCTTTCACGCCGCCGCACTGATCTCGATCTGGTGCTTCTTTGCAGCGATTCTGAGCCTGCTCGTTTTCCTGCACCTGCGATTCCGTCGTCTCGGCGGGTTTCCGGCCAGCGTCTCCGAGGTGCGTGCGACCGTCGATCATTCCACAGACGCAGCAGCGCGGAGCGCACGATGAAAACAAGTGTCATCGAAGTGCACGAGTTGCTGGCCGAACTGAGCGTGACCGGCGTGGAGCGGCGCATCGCTGGCGTCGCGGGCGTCAAGAGCGCGACTGTCAATTTTGCCGCTGGCACCGCCACAGTGCGGTACGATGAAACGCGCATCGATATTGCCGGGATCCGCGCCGGCATGCTGGAACCGACGCATCATTCCGGCGGGGATGCTCGACACCCGCATGCTGCTGCTCCCAGCCCGGAAAGCCCAGCAATGGAGGCGGTGGTTACGCCGACTCAGCCCGAAGTACCGGTGCCTGAAAAACTGCCCGCAGCTCCCGCAGCGGCATCTGCTCCAGTACCGGTTGGGGCATCCACTCCGCCCGTCGCGCCGGAGCCTGCACCTCCGCCGAATAGCCCGCCGCCGACACCCGCGCCGTCAGCGGCGCCAACGACACCCGCGCCAGCATCACCGTCCGCTGGCGCCGCACCACCCGTGCCCACGCCGCCCGAAACGAAAGGCGCACAAGATCACAAAGGGCATGCCGGTCCAACGGCATCCGCCGAGATATCGCACGACATGGGCCACGACGGCACCGATCTGCAGGCGATGGTGCGTGACATGCGCAACCGATTCTGGATCTGCCTTGTGTTCACGATTCCGATCTTTGTCTACGCACCAATGGGCGGATTCTTCACCGCGCCGCGCCCACCATTCGGACTCTCGCTCAATCTCTGGCTGTTCTTCTTCGCCAGCGCGGCCATCCTGTATCCGAGCTGGCCGTTCTTCGTGTCGGCGTGGCGCGCGTTGCGAAAGGGCGTGCTTGGCATGGCGGCGCTGATCGTGCTCAGTGTCGGCACGGGTTATCTGTTCAGCGTCGGATCGACATTTTTCTTTCCGGGCGGTGGACAGTTCTACGAGGCGGCCAGCGTGCTGCTGGTGTTCATTCTGCTGGGCCACTGGCTCGAGATGCGCGCGCGGTCCGGTGCATCATCGGCGATCACGGCGCTGATGAATCTCACGCCGACCACCGCCGCGGTCATCCGCAATGGCACCGAGGTCGCCGTGCCGACAGCCGAAGTGCTCGCGGGCGAGACGGTGGTGATCCGGCCGGGCAACAAGATTCCGGTCGACGGCACGGTCGTCACCGGCGAGTCACTGGTGGACGAGTCCATGCTCACCGGAGAGTCGATGCCGGTGAAGAAAGTGCCAGGCGCGACGGTGATCGGCGCGACCATCAACACGAGTGGAAGTTTTCAGTATACCGCCACCAAAGTCGGCGCCGACTCCGCGCTGGCGCAGATCGTCAAGCTCGTGCAGGACGCGCAAAACTCCAAAGCGCCCGCGCAGCTCCTCGCCGACAAAGCCGCACAGTGGCTGGTGATTGCCGCGATTGCGATCGGCGTCACGACGTTTTCGGTCTGGTTCTGGTGGATCGGACAGCCGCTGCTGCTGGCGGTCACGCTCACGATCACCGTTTTCGTGATCGCGTGTCCCGATGCGCTGGGTCTCGCAACGCCGATGGCTGTGATGGTGAGCACTGGCATGGGTGCCATGAACGGCATCCTGTTCAAGAACGCGTCAGCACTCGAAGACTCAACCAAGCTCAACGTCATCGTCTTCGACAAGACCGGAACGCTCACCGTTCCGGCACCAACCGGCTTTGAGAGTCTCGACGGGATGGGTGCCAAGGCTGAAACAGCTGGCGGCACGGTATTCCTCGGCAACCGCCTGCTGATGGACACGCAGAAGATCGCACTCGGTAAGCTCGACGCCGAAGCCACGCGTCTGCAGGAAGGCGGTCGCACCGTCGTGCACGTGGCGCAGGGCGGGAAGATGCTCGGCCTGATTGCCATCGCCGATGCGATACGCCCCACGTCGAAAGCCGCCGTGGCCAAGCTTCGTGAACGGAAGATTGAGGTGGTGATGCTCACCGGTGACAACGCGGCGACCGCGAAGCGCATCGCCGCCGACCTGGGCATCGACACCGTGCTGGCCGATGTGCTGCCGGCACAAAAGGCCGAAAAGGTGAAGGAACTTCAGGCCGGCGGCAAGAAGGTCGGCATGGTCGGCGATGGTGTGAACGATGCCCCGGCACTCACGCAGGCGGATGTCGGTTTCGCGATCGGTGCGGGCACCGACGTGGCAATGGAAAGTGCCGATGTGGTACTGATGAAGAGCGATCCGTACGACATCGTCGGCGCGATCGAATTGTCACGCGCCACTGTGCGCAAGATGCACCAGAATCTCTGGTGGGCGGTGGGATACAACGTGATTGCATTTCCACTCGCTGCCGGCGTGTTCTTTCCGTTTGTGCTCAGTCCCGAAGTGGCGGCGTTGTCGATGTCCGGCAGCACGCTGATCGTGGCGGGTAACGCCTTGTTGCTGAAGCGCACCAAATTGGCGGGGATCAAGACGACGCGCGCGCCCGCCGCGCCTGACGCTGCAAAGCTCGCGCCGGCAACGCCGGTGGCTGCACGATGAGGCGAGGCGGTACGATCCGTCACAACGCATGACTGCGCCGCAGGAGCGGAACATCCTGACGCTGAACGCCGGCTCGTCGAGTATCCGATTCGCCGTGTTCGCCGCCACGCAATCCTTGCAATGTGTGCTCGCGGGCAAGGTGGAACGCATCGGGATGACCGGGACGCGTTTGTCGCAATCGGTCGGCAGCGACATGACAGCGTTACGCCCCCGCCGATTTGCCGGCGCGACCTTTCGCACCGCGACCATCGCGCTATTCGAGTGGCTCGAACCACAGGCTGTCTTCGCCGCAGTGCGCGCCGCCGGTCACCGACTCGTGCACGGACGGCAGCACGCCGAGCCGGAGCGCATCACGCCACGGCTTCTGGCACAACTGCGACGCATCACGCCATACGCGCCGGAACATCTGCCGCAGGAACTTTCGCTGATCGACGCGCTCGCGCTGCGATATCCCGACGTGCCGCAGATCGCCTGTTTCGACACATCGTTCCATCGCGGCATGCCAGCCGTCGCAAAGCGACTGCCGATCCCTCGCCGATACGCGGCGCGCGGAATCGAACGCTATGGATTTCATGGCTTGTCGTATGCCTTCCTGATGGAAGAACTGCGCACGCTGGATCCGTCTGCGGCAATGGGTCGCGTGATTCTCGCCCATCTCGGCAACGGGGCCAGCCTTGCCGCCGTGCACAACGGTCAAAGCATCGACACCAGCATGGGATTCACTCCGGCTGCGGGCCTGATGATGGGCACGCGCACGGGTGATCTGGACCCCGGCGTCGCGTCCTATCTGATGCAAACTTTGCGCATGACACCGGCGCGATTTCAGCGCATGGTGAATCACGAATCCGGTCTCAAAGGTGTCTCCGCGACGACCTCCGACATCCGCGATCTGCTCGCGCGCGAGGCCACCGACACGCGGGCGGCGGACGCCGTGACGCTGTTCTGCTATCAGGCGAAAAAGTGGATCGGTTCGTTCGCAGCGGCACTTGGCGGCGTCGGGACACTGGTGTTTGCCGGCGGCATCGGTGAACACGCCCCGCTCATCCGCGCGCGTATCTGCGATGGGCTCGACTTTCTGGGCATCGCGATCGATCCGGAACGTAACGCCGCCAGCGCGCCAGTCATCTCCCCCTACGATGCACGCGTCACGGTGCGTGTCATTGCGACGAACGAAGAACTCATGATCGCTCGCGCTGTCCATCGACTTCTCCCGTCCCTCACTGCGTCGGATACCTGAGCCATGCACGCCAGCACCCTCACGCCCGACGTCTTGCGCAACATCGACGCCTACTGGCGTGCCGCCAACTACCTCGCGGTCGGTCAGATCTACCTCTACGACAATCCGCTGCTGAAGCGTCCGCTGGTGCTGTCTGACATCAAGCGCATGCTGCTCGGCCACTGGGGTACAACGCCGGGGCAGAACTTCATCTACGCGCATCTCAACCGCGCGATCAAAAAGTTCGATCTCGATATGATCTACGTCTCCGGCCCGGGGCACGGTGGACCGGCGGTGGTGGGCAACACCTATCTGGAGGGCACGTACAGCGAGGTGTATCCGCACATCAGCCGAAACGAGGCGGGATTGCAACGCTTGTTCAGGCAGTTCTCGTTTCCCGGCGGCATTCCGAGCCACGCATCGCCGGAGTGCCCGGGCTCCATTCACGAGGGCGGTGAACTTGGCTACTCACTCAGTCATGCCTTCGGCGCCGTGTTCGACAATCCGGAGTTGGTGGTGGCGTGCGTGATTGGCGACGGTGAAGCCGAAACCGGACCACTCGCCACCGCATGGCATTCGAACAAGTTCCTCAGTCCGGTGACTGACGGCGCCGTGTTACCGATTCTGCATCTCAACGGCTACAAGATCGCGAACCCGACGGTACTCGCCAGAATTCCACGCGAGGAGCTCGGGCAGCTGCTGCGCGGCTACGGCTGGGCACCGATGTTTGTGGCAGGCAGCGAGCCCGGTGCAATGCATGAAGCCATGGCGACGGCACTCGATGCCGCCATTGTCCAACTGAAGACCATTCAGCGTGACGGGCGCGTGCACGGCAATTCGCGTCGTGCGCACTGGCCGATGATCGTGCTCGACTCGCCCAAAGGTTGGACGGGGCCGAAAATGATCGACGGGCGCGCGAACGAAGGCACGTTCCGATCGCATCAGGTACCGCTGACGGACTTCGCGGCCAAGCCGGAACACCTCGCGCAGCTGGAGAGCTGGCTGCGGAGCTATCGGCCGGAGGAGCTGTTCGATGCGGATGGTGCGCTGATGCCGGAACTGGCGGCGCTGGCACCCGTCGGCACGCGGCGCATGGGCGCCAATCCGCACGCCAACGGCGGCCTCCTGCTGCGCGACCTCGCCATGCCGGGCTTCCGCGAGTACGCCACCGATGTCCCGGTACCCGGAGTGCCCGGCATCGGCGACACGCGCGTGCTTGGTCCGTTCCTGCGCGACGTGACGAACCTGAACAGCGCGCAGCGGAATTTTCGCATCTTTGGCCCCGATGAAACGCTGTCCAACGGTCTGGCCGCCGTCTTCGAGGCCACCAACCGGCAGTGGGACGCGGACACCGCGCCCAACGACGAATTTCTCGCGCCCACAGGCCATGTGATGGAGATGCTCAGCGAGCATCAGTGCGAGGGCTGGCTGGAAGGCTACCTCCTTACCGGACGGCACGGGCTTTTCAACTGCTACGAAGCATTCATTCACATCGTCGATTCGATGTTCAATCAGCATGCGAAGTGGCTGGATGTGACATCACGCCTGCCGTGGCGCAAGCCGATTGCGTCGCTGAATTATCTGCTGGCGTCGCACGTCTGGCGTCAGGATCACAACGGCTTCACGCATCAGGATCCTGGGTTCCTCGACGTCGTCATGAACAAGAAGGCGGAGATCGTGCGCATCTACCTGCCGCCTGATGCGAATTGCCTGCTCTCGGTGATGGATCATTGTCTGCGCAGTCGCCACTATGTGAATGTGGTGGTCGCCGGGAAGCACCCCGCGCTGCAGTGGCTGAATATCGATGCCGCCGCCGCGCACGCCGCGGCTGGTATCAGTGTCTGGCACTGGGCCAGCAACGGAGAGGCGTGCGATACCGACGTGGTGATGGCGTGCGCCGGCGATGTGCCGACGCTGGAGACACTGGCCGCGGTCTCGATACTCCGCCAGCATCTGCCCGAACTCAAGATCCGCGTCGTCAACATCATCGACCTCATGAAACTGCAACCGCAACGCGAACATCCGCATGGGCTCAGTGATGCAAGCTTCGACGAGATCTTCACCACTGACAACCCGATCATCTTCGCCTTTCACGGCTATCCCTGGCTGATCCATCGGCTCACCTATCGCCGGACCAACCACGACAACCTGCATGTCCGCGGCTACAAGGAAAGGGGCACGATCACAACACCGTTCGATATGACAGTGCGCAATGATCTTGACCGCTTCCATCTCGTCATGGATACCATTGACCGGCTGCCACAGACCGGTAAGGCCGGCGTGGCGCTGAAGCAACTGCTGGCGCAGAAGCTGATCGAGCACAGGCAGTACATCGAGAGGTACGGTGAAGATCTGCCGGAGATCCGTGAGTGGAGGTGGGCGGTGCAGTAGAGCAGGGCACGCCCGTGCGCGCATCGCGCGCCACCGTACCGACGCGTTCAACGCGACGCCACGACGCTGCGTCTTTCACCTTCATCTGCGATTCAGCCAGGCTTCAGGCGGCGAGTGCAGAGTTTTACCAACCATTGCCGGGCATTCGAGAAGTTTCCGCCGTGCCACCTAGCGCCGCGAACCTGATAAGTCATTGATGCATATGAATTACGACTCCATCATCGTGCCGCTGGACGGCACGAAGACTGCCGAGAACGCGATCCCTTTCGCCATCGCAATCGCCCGACGCGGCGGCTCGCGTGTCACGCTCGTCCATGTCCACGAAGTGGGCGTGATCGTTGCCAACGCGCCGATGATTGACAGTCATTGGGAAGATGATCGCGCGACAGAGATGTACGGCATAATCCAGGCGATGGCAGATCGACTCTCCGAGGACACGGGACTCGGCGTCACTGCCGTGACGCTGCGCGGTCCGGCGGCGCAGTCTCTGGTAAAGTATGCGGTCGATCAGGCGGCCGATTTGATCGTGCTGACGACGCACGGGAGGAGCGGATTCAGTCGTGCCTGGTTCGGGAGCGTCGCTGAGCGTGTGATACACTCTGCCATGACGCCCGTGCTCGTCGTGCGCGCGGGCGACGATGCACGCACAGACGTCAGCGAACCGCTCTTCCGCCACGTGCTCCTCCCGATCGATCTGGAGCAGTCAGGCGCTGAGGCCATGCAGCGTGCACTCACGCTGGGCGTGACTGGTGAGACATTGTACACGCTCCTCACCGTCAGGCCATCGATGCTCATTATCCCACCGCTATACCCGGGCGCGGGTGCGCTCGTGGCAG
>JANMWU010000322.1:0-6419 GCA_031380785.1 Gemmatimonadaceae bacterium | reverse complement strand
CAGCGCGTATGACTTTACGCTCGCTGCGTTGGTGCAGCGCTCGTACGTCGATCATGTGCTGACGCTTGCCGAAAGCGCCGAGATGCCGCTGGTGCGGGCCGAAGCGCGCGCGGCGCTGGTGAACATGCTCGGCACAACATTGCGGCCCGGCGTGACGGGGCGTGGGTCGGCGTACACCGGGCAACTCGCCGCCGACATCCGGGCCTGGATGGCCGGGAATTACAAGCCGGCCGAGAAGAAAGTGAAGATCACCGTGCCGCCTGGGAGTCCGATCGGGGAGTGGTAGCTGCGCGAAAGACAAACTGCGTGACGCGACGCGTTGCGCCGTTCCTCGCAAGGAAGCGTTTGATCCCTTTCCGTACATCTTCCTGAACCTGTTTCTCTCGATGATCGCGGCACTGCAGGCGCCCGTGATCATGCTGGACTGGCAGGCGCTGGTGGCGCAGCAGCGGCGCCAGATCGAGTTGCTGACGCAGCTGGTTGGGCGCCAGTCGGGACAGGCACGCGAGTGAAACGCAGTGAATCAGCGCGGAAGCAACGTCCTGACCCAACTCTCGCCGGCGGGCCGTTCATAGCGTTCGCGCCACTCGCCAACAGTATCCGCGAGTGTCTCATACACGCGCGTGTTCACATCCACCGTGCGTGCTGCCGCGAGTGACTCAAACCCGGCACGCGAAGTGATCCGGATGTCACCCGTCGCACTGCGCCATGCGACGCGACCCGAGGCCAGCAAGTCGGCGCCGATCTGTGATTGCACACGACCGATCGTCCGAAACAATCCGTCGATCGAGCAGCCCGATGCGCCCGTCGCCGCTTCATCCACCGCGATGGCAAGAAAGCGGTCATCACGCCACTCGCGCGCGCACACCAGCGGCACGCCGTGCGCGGCCCATTGCGCGAGATGCGCGTCAACCGCGTTCAGGAGTGGCGCGGGATCGGCGACGGGGACGTCGGCCACGAACACCCAGAGTCGGGCGCGATCGGGAATGGCGGCGAAATCGATGCGGGGCATGCGCCAAAGTTAGCGGCCGCCACGCCAGACACTTCCCTACTGAACGCGGTAGACGATCGGCAACGACACCTTCACGCGTACCGGGCTGCCGCTCACCTTGCCCGGCTTGAACCCCGTCTGCAGCAGCACCAGCTTCGCCGCTTCGCCGAAAGCCGGATGCGTGGCATCAACGACTTCAACGCTGCCCGGTTCGACGCGTCCGTTGGCATCGACCACGAACGCGATTTCGGCGATCCCGCCCACGTGTCGACGACGCAGGTCTTCGGGATAGCCTTCCGACACGACGCGCTGGAAATTCGCGACCGAGGCCAGCGACGGCTTGGTTTCGACTTCGGCGAACGTGTATGTGCGGGTCGCGTCCTGCGCCCGGGCAGCGGTCGGCGCGGCGATGGCAATGGCGGCAACGGCGGCGCGGAGCGTGCGAAATTGTGCGAGGTGTGCCATGGATCGAGCTCCAGACGGATTGAGTGGCGGTCGCGCACCGATCGCCCGCCGGGGCGGGATAGCTGGAGGTATCGTCCAATGGTTGACCCCGCTTTAGCCTTGTCGGAATGATTGGCTACAGCTCATGGTCGAGCTGCCGATATTCACGGCGTTTCAAGGCGTCAGAGATCTTGAAAATTTTGATGACGGGTGCGGCCTTTTTCGACGTTTCGAAAGGGGTCAGAATCTGACGCGGCGCGGCGTCACGTCGGTCTCGTTTTATTGCTGGGCACCGAACAACGTCATGTCGAGGTGAGCTGCTACGGCGCATCTTCACAGCTTTCAATTTCGCACCGCCTGCCTTGACGCCACCATCCGCGCTTGCATCACGACTGCGTTTCTGGCGATTTACGCGTCAGGGACTCGACGGTTCACTTGCCGGCGCGGATGCGGCGGCCGTGCTCGAACGCACAGGCTGGTCACGCAGTGTGGCCGGCGCCGGCCCGTATCTGACGTTTTTCGCACGGGCCGGCATTTCGCGCGAAACAGCAGATGCTGCTGTACTCAGACTGCAGATCCACGAACTTCCGGCCGTCCGCGGCTGCACGTATGTGGTGCCGGCGTCGGAGTACCGGCTCGCACTCACGCTCGGCGACGCATTCGGCAGTGGAGACATGGCCGCCGCGCGAAAACTCGGCGTCACCGACAAGGAGATTGACTCCCTGTGCAAAGCGGTGTTGCAAGCGCTCACCGGAAACGTGCTCACACCGGACGCCGTGCGCGATGCGACAGGCAACGCGTCGCGATCGCTCGGCGACGAGGGCAAGAAGAAAGGCCTTACGACAACCCTGCCGCTGGCTCTCGGTCGACTGCAGACCACCGGCGACATCCGCCGCGTTCCGGTGAACGGTCGACTCGATCAGCAGCGCTACGCATACACGCGCTGGACGCCCAATCCGCGCGGTGGTCGCGCATTGTCTGATATCGACGCAAACGCCGCGATCGCCGCGCGCTATTTCCGCTGGATCGGTCCGGCCACGATGAAGGAATTTCAGTGGTTCAGTGGACTCGGTGTAAAAGTCGCGAAAGACGCGGTTGAGAAGCTGCAGTTGCAGCCAGTCAGCGCAGGAAGTGATCTGATGTTGCCGGAAGCGGAGATGGTTGCATTTCAATTATTCAAAGTGCCGGCCAAACCGCAGTATGCGCTGGTGAGCAGTCTTGACACCATCACCGCCGCGCGGCGGACAGTGGTCGATCTGCTTGATGACGGCGATCTCGAACGCGACGTGGTATCCGATTCGTCAGTGAAGAAAATCGGCCGCCTCGCCGATCTGCCGAGTCACGCGATCCTCGATCGGGGACAGCTGATCGGGTTGTGGGAGTTTGATACCGAAGCGAACGAGATCGTATTCAGACTTTTCTCGGGCAAGGCCGAGGCGGCGCTGCTGGCGAAGATCGCTGAGACAGAGACGTTCGTGCGTGATCAGCTGGGCGATGCGCGGTCGTTCTCGCTTGATTCGCCAAAGTCACGTGTGCCGCGGATCAATTCGTTGCGCGCGGCAGGGCGTCGCTGAACCGCATTTCCGTCTCGCGCGGCACAGCTCTCGTCTCGCGCGTTGCATCTACGTCTCACGCGGAGGCGCGGGGGCGCGGAGGAGGCGCCGACAGCAACTTCTTTGCAACTGCGTGCGTGCGGCACGGATCGATGCGGCTTGAAGCACATTTTTTGTTTCACGCGGAGGCAGCGGTCCGCGAGGAAGGCACGGAGAAACGGCAACTTCTTTGCAACTGCAACAGCGTCTCGTAACACGACGGTTGTGCAAGGAAACGACTTTATCAAAGTAGTTTTCAGTGCTGACAGGCGCGCGGACGGTTGCACTGGCAGCGCAGGCCCTCGCGCGTTCCCCAAGGCCCAGCGGCTCCGCGTGAGAAAATTGAAAATCTTGAATACCACTGACATCCGCCGCGCGCACGCTGTTCCAAATCAATCTTTTTTCCTGCGCCTCCTCCGCGCCTCCGCGCCTCCGCGTGAGACGTAGATGGCCGAGAGAAGACAGACCTGCGACGCGTGAGACGTAGCTGTTCGAGCGACAACGGAGCTACGACGCGTGCGACGAAGATGCCAATTGGGACACGGAGTTCGGAGTCGCAGGTATGCTCGATCACGATCAGAGCACAACCGCGAACGCCTTCCGTATCCGCACCGTCCGCTCGAGCTCATCCCGCGCCTGCAGCACCTTGCGGCGCAGATCGTCGGCCAGCGCCGGATGCGCTGTCAGCCAGCTGTCGATCTGCTGCAGCGCCGCTTCGGAATTCTGACCACCAATGGCCGCATTGAGCCAGGCGCCAAGGAAGAAGATGCGGCGATTGCGCTGAATCCAGGGAAGTGTGTCGAGTGACGGAATCACAAACGCCTGCGTGAGTGCGGCGTGTTCGGGATCGTGAAAGGCACGCAGGCTCGACGTCACCCATTCTTCGTTGAGCGTGCTGTCGTTGAACCAGCGAGCGTAGTACGCACGCTTGATCGCCGAGTCGGGGGCAGCGGCGCCGGCCACGAAAGCCTGGCGCAGCCCTTCGCTTGATGAGTCGCGCACCGACTCCGCCTTGAGACGCAGCGCCGCCGACGGAAACTGGTTCGACACCAGGCGCGTCACGATCGCCCAGCGCGTGGGCGCACGCAGCGGCAGGCCGGCGGCGGAGTCGCTATCGAGCCATGCGTCCAGTCGTGTGAGTAATGTCGGCGATTGCGCAGAAGCGATCAGCGCGTCGAGCTGAGACTTGCGCTGTCCATACGCCAGCGCGGTGTCACTGGCGCCCGCCAGCAACGCACGCTCGATGGCGGGCTGTAATGAATCGCGCGCCGCACCGCCGCCGTAGCGATTGACCGCCACGCCGATACGCGCCGTCAGTGCGGCCGCGATCTGTTCATCGCGCTCGCGTGGCAGCTCGCGCAACACCGCCGCGGCGTACCGCGCTGGCGACAATCGCGCTTCACGCACCAGATCCCACATCGCACCCCAGAGCATCGCGCGCAGCAAATCGTCTTTCACGCTGCCGATGTTCTGTTCGAGCCAGCGCACACTGGTGTCGTCGGGGAGAACGATGGCATAGCCGTAGTCGCCGTCATTCGCGAACACGAACGCCGGCGTCTTCCGGCCGCGCGCCGCCGTCACCACCGAACTGCGCGTCGTCATCTCCACCGGAATGCGCACCGGCGATTCACCGGGATACCACAGCAGCACCGACACCCGCAGCGGCCATGCACCATCGCCCGACAGCGCCGGTTGCGCCGGTCGCTGCGTCAGCACGAGTCGTGTGATTCGCCCGTTGGCACTGACTATCTGCTGCTCCACGATCGGCATGCCGGGACGCAGAATCCATTGCGCGCCCCACGGCGTCAGGTCGCGATGAGCGGCGTTGCCAACGGTCTGCAGCAGATCGCGCCAGGTCGCATTCGCATATGCGTGCTGCGAAAGAAAATTGCGAATGCCGGTCTGAAAGGCGCGTTCGCCAACCAGATAGTTGAGCTGCCGCAATACGCCGGGCGCCTTGTTGTAGACAATCGGGCCGTAGTTGCTCTTCGCCTGCTCCAGATTGTCGAGCGATTGCCAGACGGGTGTCGTTCCGGCCGTTGCATCGGTGCCGTATGCCACCGGTTTGTTGCGCAGATAGAACGTCTTCCAGGCATTTGATGCGGGCGCGATGGCGGCCTGCATCTTCGCCGCCATATATGTCGCAAATCCTTCCTTCAGCCACAGATCGTCGAACCACCGCATGGTGACGTAATCGCCGAACCACTGATGCGCGACTTCATGAAAGATCGTCGCCTGACGCCCCAGCGTCTGCGACACGGTTGGCCGCTCGCGGAAGATGAAACTCTGTTCGTTGTAGAACACCGCGCCCGGATGCTCCATGCCGCCGAACGGGAAGACCGGTGCCAGCAGGAAGTCATACTTGCCGAACGGATACGACACACCGAACCAGTCGCCCAGCCATTGCAGCGCCTGCGTGTTCATCGCAATCAGCGAATCAGGTTCCGCTTCGCGCAGTCGCGACGCGCGCACCCACATGCGTACGCTGGTGGCGCCGCGGCCGGGCGCGATCACGCGCGAACGTGACACGGTCGCATACGGGCCGGCCGCGAACGCGATCAGGTAGGTGCTGAGCGGTTGTGTTTCGGCAAAGCGATGCGTGACAGTTGGCGTTCCGGCAGCGGTGTCGGTGGCGATCTCGATGCCGTTCGCCAGCACATTCCAGCGCCGCGGCGCCGTGATGGCCAGCGTCACGTTCGCTTTCAGATCGGGCTGATCGAAACAGGGGAAGAGGAGATTGGCGTCTGACGGCACCAGCAGCGTGTACAGATAGTCCTCTCCGTCCGCCGCATCGTGCGAGCGGATGATGCTGGCGCCGGCGGCGGCAATCGGCGATTCAAAATCGATGGTGAGCTCGTTCTCGCCGGGTTGAATGAGCCGCGCCGGAATGCGGAGATGGGAGTGATTCCACACCGCCGGATCATCGACGGCCAGCGACTCTCCGGCGACCAGAATGCGTGACAGGCGCAATCCGCGGAAATCGAGAATCACATCGGACTTTACTGCCTGCCGGAATCGCACAACAACCGAGCCAACTGCCGTGTCGGCGCGCGTGATGTCGAGCGACAATGCATAGCGCACATGGCTGATCTGCGCGGCACGCTCGGTGGCCAATACATGCGGCACGCCCGGTGCCAATCTGGCGTCCGGCGCCCCCGATTGCGCCAACGCCTGATGTGACTCGCACGCCAACGTCAGCACAATCACCAGCGCTGACGCTTTCATTTCGGCGGCGTCGCGGGAATCGTGACCGCCGGTTGACCAGCTGCACGTCGCGATGCGTTGAGTGCCGCCAGGCCAGTGGTGCGCAGCGTGTTCCAGCGCGCCATCGCAGCCGCACCCTGCGCGCGCGCCGTTGCGCATGCCGCAACCTGCACCGCCGTCGGTGCCAC
>JANMWU010000308.1:0-2630 GCA_031380785.1 Gemmatimonadaceae bacterium | reverse complement strand
CGCTCCGGTCGTCGCGCTCGCCGGCGTGCCGCAACCGCGGGGCGGGGCTCTTCCGCTCCCGAACACCAGCGTCGTTGCGGCCGCGGCAGTTGCGCGCGGTCAAAACTATCTGAACAAGCGCGACTCGATGCACATCCGCATGGCACGCGATGAGTTTCTGCGCGCCATCGACGCCGATGCCGCCTTCGCCGATGCGTGGATCGGGCTGTCATCGGCATACACCAATTTTGCGTTCTATGCAATCCTTCCCAGCGCGGAGGCGTTCGCGCGATCCGATGCGGCGGCGCGCAGGGCAATCACGCTGAAGCCCGAGTCGGGCATGGCGCACGCCATGCTCGCCACGTCGCTCGCGTTTCAGCAGTGGCGTTGGTCGGAGGGTGAGCGCGCCCTTCGGGAAGCGATCGCGATGGATTCGCTGCAGGCCGAGCCCTACGATCTGCTTGGCAATCTCCTTCGCGTCAGCGGACGTTTCGATGAAGCGCTGGTGCAGGAGAAGACGGCCGCTCGTCTCGACCCGCTTGGCAGGCACTATGAGTTTCAGGCGGGCCACGTCCTGATGTGCGCCGGACGCTACGCCGAAGCGCTGGAGTTCGCGCATGCGGCCCTGAGTCTTGGGTCGGCCTATCCAAACGGTCATTTTCTGGCAGCTGAGGCCTTGGAATCACTCGGCCGTTATCGCGAGTCCTTGGCGGAACTCGAGTTGGCCACCGGAGGTCAGATTCTGAAAGGCCACGCGCCGCCGGGCAACGACGCGGACGCGCAACGTACGCTGGACTCGTTGACGCAGCACCGAATCGCCGATGATCTGCGTCAGCTTGAGCGAATGCGGCCGGGACGATTTGTGCCACCAGCCGTTCGCGCCGCGCGGTACGCTGCGGCAGGCAATTGGCCGGAAGCTTTACGCTGGCTGCACGAGGGCGTGCGGGTACACGATGTGAACATGAAGAACAGCAGCTGCCAGACAGATTTCTGGCCGGTGCGCGAGGATCCACGTTTTGTGGCGATCATGAAGCAGGTCGGGCTGCCGGCGGATCAGCGCGGGATGCACTGAAGCTGGATGATCACCGCGCAGAACGGACGCGCAAGCCGCACTGAGCCTGCCGATCGAAAAACGCCGCGAGTGATCCTGCGCGTCAGTTGAACGTAAGGCGCATGCCGTTGCCGCGTGTTCGGATCTTCACCCGCGCGCGCAGTCACGACGAGTTTGAAATGCTCGCAAGCTGGCGCCAGTCCAGTATCGCCTCAAAGACTGAATCCGGCTGCAGCACAGCGGCGCGATGCTTCACGCCACGCTCTCACGCCTTCAAGAACCGAAATTCAGCGGAATCCGGTCCGGACCTTCCATAAGCCTCACGTGCCCGGCTCGGCCGTCGATGTAGAGATTGAGATTGCGCACGCCGTGCATTGCGGCAGATGGTGATAGAATCGCGTCGTAGCTCTCGAGCCGCGCCAGGTCGGCGATGAGGCGACAGCGCTCCAGATCATCGTCGCTGTCACCTGTCAGAATTCGCAGCGAACCGCCGAATGTCCTTCGTTGCCGCGCATCGGTAAGATCAAGCACGTGTGCAACGCCGACGCTTAACGACACCAATTCCTTTAGTTGGTCATCGGTCGCGGCAATGGCGATGCGCCGCAATTCCTTCAGGTACTCTGCGCGCGCGCCATCTGGCGAGAGCGACGTGTACAGGCAACCGTACTCCGCGTAACGATTCCAGCGTCCGCGCGCGAGCAGGATAAAACCGACGTGCAGCGGATGCGCACCACGTGGAACATACCGCCAGACAAGGCCTTCGAAATCCAAGTATCAAACCGGAATGTCGACACGCTCGGTACGCCGTACGGCGATTTGCATTAAATGTGCGCTCCCGACGCGTGCGTCCCGAGCAAGCCGAGTATGCCGTCGAAGTCTCCATCGATCAGAACGGAGATTGGCGTGCGCCCCTTCAACGCCGGCACCGGCTGATGGAGCCACCGCTTGCCCTGTGCAGGCGTTCGGAACGCATTCTCCAGAAACCACTTGAGCTGCGTGAGTTTTTCCATGCGCTTCCGCTGCTCAGGCGCCGGAGCACTCTCGCGCTTACGCCATCGATAAATGGTTTTCCGGTCAACGCCGAGCGCCTGACCGATCTCCGGGTCAGTCATCTCCAGCTCTCGCTCCACCCATCCGAGCGCGGCGCCGGCAAATTCCATTTCGAGCTCTGCTCGCGTCATGGCATCTCCTCCCTGCGAACAATGTATGTCCCGAAACTTGTCCGGTCAAATACCCCTGCCTTTGTCCCGGTATTTGGAGACGCGACAGCGGCCGTGCGGGCAAGCGCGCGCGAAGTGACTGAAGTGAACGCGGCTGCGCAGGGCCTCCATACGTGCGAGGTTTTCTCGGAAATGGCCCTCAGAACGTCCCCCCCAGAAACACCGCATTCGCGAAAATCGGCAGCTGCCCGCGGAACATGTCGCGATACACGGGATCCTGCGCAAACGCAATCACGCGACCACGCCCCACGCGCTCAGTCCACAGATAGGGCGACAGCGCGAGCCTTTCCGCCGATTCAGGCCAGAAGTATCCTGAGATTCGGACCCGTGCCGCCGGCGCGAAACGGATCACCGCCTCTCCCGCACGCAGATCCTTCGGC
>JANMWU010000370.1:0-3538 GCA_031380785.1 Gemmatimonadaceae bacterium | reverse complement strand
TGCAAGCGGGTGCGGAAGGGGCGGGGCATCGGGCGAACGTACCCCGTTCCGGCGCGGATCGCACCGGCCGGAGGTTGCCGGTTCCTGATCGGCTCGTCTGCAAGCGTTCGCCTGAACGTCACCATCCGGAGCCACGCCTTGTCCGATCTCCCCCGCTCGGTGCGCCGCGGCCAGTCCTTCGCCGGACTGCTGACGGTGTTGCTGGTGCTGACCCTGCTGACGGCGTTTGCCGCTCCGCGGGTGGATCTGACCCGGTTCCGGTCAGACGCGATGGCCCGGCAGGCCGCCCAGGTGTTTGTGGGCGCGTCGCGCATGGCGCGCCGGACCCGTCATGATGTCGTGGTCCGGGTCGATTCGGCGGGGAAGCGGCTTTCGGTCGTGGCCGATCGCAACGGCAACGGCCATCGCGATCCCGGCGAGCCGGAGAACTGGACCGATCTCGACCCAAGCGCCGACATCCTCGATCCGCCCACCCGGCTGCCAGTGCTGCCGGCGAGCGAATCGCAGCGGCCGGTGCACACGAGCGGCCTGGAGCCGCCGGTGAGTGCGGGCTGGGTGGTGTTCCGTCGAACCGGCGGCGCGAATGCCGATTTTGTGCTCTATCTGACGAGTGATCCGGGCCTGCCGAGTGCGTGGCGGGCCGTGCAGGTGGCCAGTCGGACCGGGTCGGTTCTGCTCTGGCGGTTTGATGGGACCCGCTGGTCGAGGGGTCGTACCTGAGCTGACCTGGCGGCCTTCACCCGGGACGCGAGGACCCACCATGATGTCTGAATAGCGAGCTGGACAGTTACGGCGGTTTGGCTCGGTCGTCTGACCGTGTGGAACGCCTAACCTCGCAGCCCTGGATGGTCCGTATGCGGATGTCGCGACGAAGCGGCTTCTCGATGATCGAAATGCTGACGACCCTGATCATCATCGGGATCATCACGTTGATGGCAATTCCGAAACTGGATCTGTCACACATGAAGAGTGACGCCGCGCTGCGTCAGCTCACGTCACTCTTTGTTCAGGCGCAGCGCACGGCGCTCAAAAAACAGTACAACGTCATCATCAGCGTTGATGCACCGAACGGACGTCTGCGTCTGGTGGAGGATCGCAACAACTCCAACACGTACGATGCCGGCGATCGCATGGTGTGGATGGCGCTTGAGCCGGGCGTGAAATTTGTGCCGACACCACTGGCGCTGGATGGAATCTCTGGCACCGTGACGTTCCTCAAGCCGAAAGTGATCGATGGATATCCCTCGATCATCTTCCGCAGGAATGGTGCCGCGAGTTCCGACGGCGCGATGTTCATCACCACCAAAGCCTCCGATCCAGGTTCACTTCGCGGACTGGAAATCACGCAGAGCACGGGTCGCTCTGACCCTTACAAGTACACAGGATCCGCGTGGATCCGGGCGGGAGCATGATGTCACGACGCACAATGGATGCAGGCGTGATACGCCCCCATCTCCGCGCAGGCTTCACGATGGTGGAAGTGATCGTGGCTTCGCTCATACTCGGCGCCGCGCTGCTGGCGATGGCGGGCTTCACGGTGAAGTACCAGCAGATCGACGCCAGTGCGCGCCTGGTCAATAAGGCGATGCAGGCAGCCAATGAACGACTCGAACGTGTGCGCACCGCGCAGCCGTATCTGTCGCTCGACTCGATGGCGACGACCGAGTCGTCGATCGCCGCGTATCCGGGCTACACGCGCACGACCACCGTCACGCACACCGGAGGAACCGCGTCCGACACGGTCGACTATCGCATCGTGACCGTGCGCGTGACCACGCCGGGGACGGCGCGCACGGTCACGAAAACTTCCATCGTCGGAGCCTTCTGATGCCTATCAGCCGTTCACGGCCCGTCGATCGCCATCGCGCGATACGCGCGGGCTTCACCACGATCGAACTCGTCATCGCGATGTCGGTGACGCTGGTCATTCTCGCCGTCGCGGCGCCGTTGTATCGCGCGCAGACGAAAGCGGTGAGCAACACGGCAGGACGAACCGATGCCACGCGTTCCGCGAACTTTGGCGTGGACGCCATCGATCAGGATCTGCGCAATACCGGCGTCGGCGTGTATGACGGTCAACCGCTGATCGTGCGCGCCGCTATCGACGCCATCTCGTTCAACGCGAACATGGTCACGGCCCGCACGAACGATCTGGTCGCCGTCTTCTACGATCCGGATGCGGACAGCACGGCGCTTGGTGCACTCACGCCGTCAACCCAGGTCATGCTGCCCAATTCCAGCAACACGTACCCATCAGCGTCGTACGTCAGCAACGCCGAGACGATCAGTTACTACACGCGCTCAGACACGGGTGTATCGCCGATCGCCGGTGGCCAGCGCGTGGTGCTGTACCGGCGCGTGAACCGGATGCCGGAAGAGGTCATCGGGCGGAACCTGATTCAGACGTCGACGATGCCGGCGTTCCGGTTCTTCAAGAAAAACCTGTCCGGCGTCCTGACGGAAATCACCGGCAGCTCTCTGCCGCTGTTCCACAGCGTGCCGAAGCACGGTACCGCAGCCGACACCGGCGCAACGGCGGCAATCGACTCGATCGCTATTGTTCGTATCAGCCTGATCGCGATGTACAATGATCCGCGCGGATCAACGGTGCTCGACACCGTGCAGCGCGACGTACGCATCGCGAATCAGGGTTTGTTACAGCGCGCGCAGTGCGGTGAGATCCCGATCACGCCTGGCCAGCCCGGTCTGACGATCGTACCAATCGGCGGCCTGAATGCTGTAAAGGTTTCGTGGGCAGCGAGCACCGACGAACTTACCGGCGAACGCGACGTCGAGATGTACGCCGTCTATCGACGCCTGTTCGGCACACTCGACTGGGGTGAGCCGCTCGCCAACGTGCCTGGCGCGGGCGTGGCCACGCTGCAATACATCGACAACACCGTCGCTCCGATGACTCGTTACGACTACGCTATTTCCGCGATCGACTGTACGCCCGCGCCGTCCCCGTTGACGGCCTTCTCCACCATTCTGGTGCCATGATGCGTCTCTCTCTCCGAAATCCGACCCCCGGGCAGGAAGTTCGCCCGGCTGATCGCCGAGGGATGGCGATCATAGTGACCCTGATGATGACCCTGGCCCTGGGTGCGTTGGCACTCTCCGCCGTCTATCTCGCCAGTGGCACGAAAATCGGCAGCGGCTTGTCGAACCGCGCCGCCGATCTGCAGTACGCCGCTGATGCCGCGTTGCAGATGGGCAAGAGCTACATCAACGCCGATCCGGCAGCGATGCCGGCGTCGGGTTATCGGGAAATCACGTTCAACGGCGGTGTGCTGAAGAATGCCGATGGCAGCGACATTCCGGGCGTGACGGTGAAAGTGTGGGCGGGTCCAAGCGGCGCCACCACCGGCCAGTTTGGTGCATTTGGTTCCATCGTGGCGCAGGCCAGCGATCGTACGGGGGGCAGCGTCATCCGTCGCCTCGAACTGGCACAGGAAAACTTTGCGCGATTTGCCTACTGGTCCAATCGCGAAAGCAACAGCGGCACGCCGATCTGGTTCGGTGGTGGCGACGTGATTTT
>JANMWU010000271.1:0-5482 GCA_031380785.1 Gemmatimonadaceae bacterium | reverse complement strand
GGTGTTGGCGGCAGCGCATTCCTGATCGGCTACGGCATCATCCGCTCACTGGTCGAACTCACGCGGCAGCCAGACGCGCAAATAGGATTTCTGCCCGGCGGCTTCACGATGGGGCAGCTGCTTTCGAGCCTCATGATCATCAGCGGCATCGCGGTGACGCTGCACGTTTACCGCCAGGCACCGCAGACTCCGAAGCCGGTGCTGCAGGTCAAGCCGACTTGAACGTTCCAACGGCTTCAGTGCGGAATCGCGAAACTGCAACTGACGCAAAAGATCAACTGCTTGGACGCCAAGCCGCGAAGTCGCGAAGCTTTCAGGCGCGACGCAAGCAAGGTCACTGCAAGAACGGCAACTGTCTTCGTGAACTACTGCAGCGACGTGCAGTTTTCACAAAATAGTTGTCCCAACTGCACAATAAATAAATGTCTCGCGACGGAAAGCTTGGCGGCTTCGCGGCTTTGCGTCAGAGCAGTTGCTCTTTGCCGTCACTTGATATAGCGCGACTGAGCCGTTCAACTCCGATCCCGCCGCACGATGACACGCTTCCCCTTGATGGTGGTGTTGCGGAGCGCATCGATGATGTCGTCAGCGATTTCGTCAGGCACTTCGACGATCGAGAACTTGTCCTGAATCTGAATCGCGCCGACCACGCTCGCATCGAGCTGCAATTCATTCGCGATTGCACCGACCAGATCACCCGGACGCACGCGCGCCAGGCGTCCTGCGCCGACATACAGGCGCGCCACATCCCACTGCGGCTTGCGCGCCGGCCGGGCCGGTCGCTCACCTTCCGCGCGCTCCGGACGCTCGTCGCGCGCCGGACGTTCGGTGCGCGCAGACGGCGCTGAGCGCTCGGGACGATCGGCGCGCTCGAAGCGCGTGGTCCGTTCCGGCCGATCGCCACGACCCGGCGGACCAGAACGTTCGCTGCTTGAGGGACGATCACGACGCGGTTCGACGGCCGGAATTTCCTTTTCGTCCACGCTGCCGCCGTTCGCCAGTTCCAGCTGCTTTACGGCGGCCGCCGCGACATCCATCACGTCGAACTCGTCGGCCAGCGCCTCCACGATGCTGCGGAACGCGTCCAGATCACCCGCCAGAATCCCTTCGCGCAATGACGCCTTGGTGAGTTCCAGGCGACGGGTGCGAAGATCGGCGACCGTGGGCACGGTCGCGATCTCGATCTTCGACTTCGTCGCCAGCTCGATGTTGCGCAGCATGCGATGTTCGCGCGGCTCGGCCAGCGAAATCGCCACACCTTCGCGACCTGCCCGCCCCGTGCGACCAACGCGATGCACGTACGCTTCAGTCGATGTTGGCACGTCGTAGTTCACGACATGCGATACATGCTGGATATCGAGACCGCGTGCCGCGACGTCGGTCGCAACCAGCAGATCGGTCTTGTTGGCGCGGAACTTCTTCATCACGCGATCGCGCTGATCCTGGCTCAGCCCACCGTGCAACGCCTCGCAACGATAGCCGCGCGCATTCATCGTTTCGGTGAGCTCGTCCACCTCCGTGCGGGTCCGGCAGAAAATGATCGCCGAGTGTGGCTGTTCGATGTCGAGTACGCGGCCGAGCGCGGCCATTTTGTGCGCGCGTGGCACGATATACGCCACCTGTCTCACCTTGGCCGTCTGACCAGCCTCGACCTTCGCCTTGTCGATGCGCACAGTGATCGCATCACGCATATGCTTGCGTGCGATCTGCGCAATGCGCGGTGCAACGGTGGCCGAGAAGAGTGCCGTCTGGCGTACGGCGGGCGTGGCAGCGAGAATCGCTTCGAGATCCTCGGCAAATCCCATGTCCAGCATCTCGTCGGCTTCGTCGAGTACGACGATCTTCACCGCGTCGAGCTGCAGCGTGCCGCGACGGATGTGATCGAGTGCCCGTCCCGGAGTGGCAACCACCACGTCCACGCCGCGGCGCAGCGCACGGATTTGCGTGTCCATCGCCGACCCGCCATAAATCGGCAGCGCGATGATACTCATCGCCTTGCCGTAGCGATGCACTGCCTCGGCCACCTGCATCGCCAGTTCGCGAGTAGGCGTCAGGATCAGTGCGCGCGTACGGGTGCGCGCCGGCGCGGTGGTGTCGACGAGATGCAGCAGCGGCAACGCAAAGGCGGCCGTCTTGCCGGTTCCGGTGGCAGCCTGCGCGAGGACGTCGCGGCCGGCCAGCAGCGGCGGAATCGCCTCACGCTGAATCGGAGTCGGCTCTTCGTAGCCAAGACCAGCCAGCGCATCAACGAGGCGCGGATCGAGACCGAGACCGGCAAATCCGATATCGGCAATTTGTTCTGAACTTGTGGGACTCGGTGTCATAAGCAATGCAAGTTAATCCATTCGGGCCCTGAATTGGCGGTTTGCTCGTTGTTTTGCCCGGATTGTACCGCTTTCATCGGCGCTCGAAGGCTATTAGCGAATCGACTCACGCACCTGTTCGTTCCGCATGCGTCTCGTGGCGCAAACGTTTGGCAAGCAGCCAGACAACGCACACGTTTACCAGCAGCAGTACAAACGGGATCGGTGTCGGGTGTGCGAAGCACTCGTAGATCTCGACGGGTATGAGCGCGCCCGTTGCAACGACCGTCAGCCACTCCGCCCAGCGACGCTGCTGCCACAGGCCGAGACCCTCCACCAGAAACAGCGTGGCGTAGGCAAACAGTCCCGCGTCAAGGATCGCGACGCGATGCGTGCCGGGGCCGGAGATCCAGTCAAGGAATTTTTCGGAGATGTGCTGGATATAGCCGACCGGCAGATCCTGCACCCACTGCTCGAACGCCGCTGACACTTCGGGCCGCACCAGACGCATTGTCGCGAGCGCGAGCACGACCAATATGGTTGTCTTGGTGAACTTGTAGATCGCGACGATCCGGAGAAACGACGTACGGTCGACGACGGAAGACTTGGCGGGTGCAGTCATGGAAGAGGGAATCTGACCCCACGCGCAATGGTCTGCGAGCTTGGCCGAATGATCAGTCGAACTGACGGCGGCGAAAGATTGGCGCCGCCAGATTTCAGTGATGCCCCCCTTCGACGCCACTGACTCGCCACCGTTCGAAATTCGAGACTCTCCAATGCAAGGCCTTGGTGCCTTCGCCACCCATCGCATTCCCGCATCGACCCGACTGATCGAGTACGCCGGTGAGCGCATGACCGGGGCGCAGGCTGAGTCGAAGTATCCCGATGTGCCGGGTGAGCGCCATCACACATTTCTGTTCGCGATTGACGATGGCGTGGTGGTTGATGCGGCCGTGAATGGCAACGATGCCCGCTGGATCAACCACTCGTGCGATCCCAACTGCGATGCCGTGATCGAGGGTGGTCGTATCTGGATCGAGACGTTGCGCGAGGTGCTGCCGGGAGCGGAACTGGCGTACGACTACGCCTTCACGCTGACCGAACGCCACACGGCGGCCGCCAAACGTCGCTACCCCTGCCACTGCGGTGCCGCCAGCTGCCGCGGAACGATGCTCGCGAGAAAGCGCTGAGCCGGAGCACTGTCGGTGTTGCGTGGCCGCCACTGGCGCGGTCCTTGCCCGAGGTGGTGTGGCACATGTAGCCGAGACTCCATTACCTGACTGCGCTCCAGCTGACCAATGCCAAACCCCGTCGCATCCCGATCCGCCACCCGTCTCCGAATCGCTCTCGCGGCCGGTCTCTGCGCGACGCTCGGTGCCGGCACCGCCTACGCCATGCACCGGAAGGCCGCAGTCGGAACGACAACGCTTGCTGACGCCATGATCGACGGGCGCCATGACATGTGCAGCGGCCGCGAGCTCAAGGGGAGTGGCGTGAAGATGGAAGTATTCGCGACTGCCGACCTCAACAGCAAGCCGGTCCAGGAAGGCCTCGTTCCTGTGCTGGATCTCAACGTCACGCCGTCGGCGCCGGTGGCGGTCGGTCAGATCGTCCGCTGGAGTGGTTGGATGAAGGCGCGCGCGTCAGGCAAGCACGTCTTCCAGCTGGCGCCCGGAGTGACCGGCACGCTGACGCTGAGCAAGAATGTCATTCTCGACGCGGGCACCAGGCCGGCGGCTGCGACCGGCACGCCGTTCGAAGAAGACCGCTTTTATCCGTTCACACTCGTCGTTCCGGCCGGCAAGGCAGCCATCGACGCCGGCGCCTGGCTGCTCTCGTGGGCCAACGGTGCGCAGGAGCCGCAGCCGATCACCCGCTCCTACCTGTTCCCGCCGACCGGACCGATTGCGGGTGCGAAGAGCGCGGTGGTCGCCAGCAAATAGGGTTAGCGCGACGGCGCGCAATTCATTGCGGCTGATTGAGAGCGATTAGCGCCCAGGCGTACTTGCATCGAGCCAGCCGCCCGTGAAGCCGGCCTGACGCAATCCGCGCACGATGTACGGATTGCGTCGCATTGTTTTCCAGATCAACTCCGAGCGGTGATTCTCAAACATCGCCACAATCGGCCCCTGATCGATGCCGAGATAGTCGCGACCGACCCAGCCAAGCTTCGGATCGACAGTGCCCATCCGGACCTTGATCCCGGCGTCTGTGACCGAGGGATTGAATGCGTCCTTGAAGCCGTAGCGATCGAACAGCACCGAGCCGTATCGCTCGCGCATGGCGACCATCGCCGGATACACAATCTCCGGCGCAAAGGGCATCGAGCCGAGTGCTGCCGTTGGCGCGATGGTACCGTCGTCGCGCTCACTCCCTTCGGGATCACCGTCGTTTGAGGCGCCGCGTGCCCAGTAGGTATGCAGCAGCACCGGACGTCCGTTCAGCACGACCGAGGAGTCGGCCGGACCGTCGCAGGCAGTGAGGCCCCAGATGTCACTGCCGTATCCCGCGAAGCCATGCGGATTGGCGATCGCGTATTCGCGCTGAGTGATCGTGGCTCGCCGCGAATTCTCGAACCAGTCGATACCATGGGCAGCGCTGTACGCATCACGAATTCCGCGAAAATCAATCCAGACGTGCGAATACTGATGTCCGAAGAGCGGCGAAAAGTTGGTGTGTTCCTGACCGCGATACGTCGTCCACGGATTGGTTGCGGACCATGCCGTCCAGCTCTCTGGTGGCAGCGGATGCGTTGGTGAGCCGAGGCCGAGGATGTAGATGATCATCGCCTCGTTGTAGCCGCGCCAGTCGGCCGAGAAGTACCCGATCTCCGGATTCCAACCCATCACCACGCGCGGTGCGCGGGTGACGGACCAGTTCCAGTCGACGCGGCGGTAGATCGAATCTGCAATCGCACGGATTGACGTCTCGGAGTCTTCGCTTCCAGTGTAGTAACTCTGCGCGAACAGCACACCGCCAAGCAGCAGCGCTGTGTCGATGGTGGACAGTTCGACTCGTTCGTAGCGGCGGCCGTCTTCGTAGCGCAGAAAGTGGTAGAAGAACCCTTTGTATCCGGCGGTGTTCTGCGCTTCGGAGCCTTGCGGCAGTCGCCACAGATAGTCGAGAGTGGTGAGCGTGCGCTTCGCCGCCTGTGCGCGCGTGATCCAGCCACGTTCCGC
>JANMWU010000227.1:0-4316 GCA_031380785.1 Gemmatimonadaceae bacterium | reverse complement strand
GCAGACCTGTTCCGCACCGCCTGCGATGTGGGTGACGGCGCGGGCTGCATGAATCTCGGGCGCATGTACGATTCGCGTCACGATGGCGTATCGATGGACCGCGGCAAGGCGCGTGTGTTGTTCGCAAAAGCCTGCGACCTTGGATCGGGCTTCGCGTGCACCGCCGTTGGACTTTCCGCGTCGAATGGCGAAGGCGGTCCGGTGGACGACAAGATGGCGTTCACTTTTTTCGGCAAAGGCTGCGATCTCGGCAACACGCAGGGCTGCGGTCTGGTCGGGATCGCATACACGCTCGGCAAGGGTGTGGCGCAGGATGAAGTGCGCGGCCGCTCGTGGATGAACGCCGGCTGCAATGGCGACGATGCGGCGACCTGCAATCTGCTGGCGCGGATTTACGCGAATGGTCGCGGCGGAGTGGCGCGTGACTCGATGAAGGCGATTCTGCTCTGGAAGAAGGCGTGTATCAATCACAGCAACAGCATCCCCGAGGCCTGCGCCAATCTCGGCGAAGGATATCTGCGGGGTATCGGCGTGCTGCGCGACGATGTGCGCGCGGCGCAATATCTCAGCGTGGGCTGCGAAGGCGGCATTCCGCAGGGCTGCACCATGCTGGCGAGCATGTACGACGCGGGGTCGTCAGTCACCGCGAAAAGCGCGTCGCGCGCGGCTGAGCTTTACAAGCGTGGCTGTGACGGCGGCAATCAGACTGCGTGCACCTGGATCAAGGAACATCCGCAGCCGGCGGCGCCAAAGAAATGATCGGCGGTCGCCGCACGTTGCGTGCGGCGACATCGTCCTGCCACGGCTGCGCCAGTTCACGCAGCACAGACTTCGCCAGCATGGGATGCATTGGCCCGGTGCGTGACAGCATCCGCGCCAGCAGCGCCGACATCACCGGTGCGGCGTAACTGCTGCCGGTGACAGTCTTCGTGCCGCCGCCGATCCATGCTGCCGTGACGCCCTGCCCACCGGTGGCAAATTCAACCAGATGCCCCGGCAGATGATGAAAAACGCCGGCATCGGTGCGCGCCATGTTCACCGACACGACCGTGGGGAAGTGCGACGGCCATTCGCGGCGGTCGATGTCGACGTTCGAGCAGGCTGACACGATGTGCACGCGACGCAGATAGGCGTCATCCACCCAGTCCTTGAACGGCAGTACAAACGCCGCATCGCCGCGGCATCCGAAACTGCAGTTGAGAATGTGATAGCCGCGCTCCATCGCCAGGCGTGCACCGGCGGCGATGATGACGCTGCGACTTGTCAGATCAGCGCCCAGCACGCGAAAGCTCCCGATCTCGGCGCGCGGCGCGAGTTCGCGGATGATACCGGCGATCGCGGTGCCGTGGCCGTACGCATCGATGCCCGCGCCATGACTTACACTGATGCGCGGCCCGTCGCCCTGGAGTACCACATCGTCACGCAGCACCAGACCGCGCAGCGCGGGATGCGACACTTCGATTCCAGTGTCGAGCACCGCGATGCGAATGCCTGCACCATCGCCTTCGCGCAGTGCAACGCGCGGCCCGTCGAGCTGCAGTACCGCCTCAGACACCCTGCAATCCCATCACCGAGTCGCGCAGCACCAGGTCAATCAGACGCCCGGCCACATTCACGTCGTGCTCGAGCTGTTCGAGATGCGCTGGCGTGAAACCGGGAGCCGGTGCGGCGCCTTTCAGCTGCACACACGACACAACGCCTCGCATACCGCTCGCAAACACCAGCGGTGCCGCCAGCATCGCCAGCGTCTGTTCGCCAAGCAGCGTATCGAGCGTCGCGTCGCGCAAAGCGTTGTGCTCGATGTCATTCTCGCAGAAGGCCTGTTCGGTGACCGCGACCATTCCGATCAGCCCGTGCTCGATGGGCTGTCGGAAGGTGTCGACGAGCGTTGCCGCGTGAGGGCCGGTGTTGAAGGCGGGAATCAGTACACCGTCACGCAGCAGCCACACGGTACCTTCGTGAGCGCCGCATCGTGCGAAGGCGGTCGCGATCACCTCACGCGGAAGCGCCGCCTGTGTGCTGCGGAACCATGGTCCGTCAAGCATCGCCGCGCGCTCGCTCACGCGCTGCAGTAGCACAGGGCCCGAATGTGCGAGCTCCGGATCGGGCCGGAATCGATGCGGCATGTCGGACTCAGTGTGAAGGAAAAACCTCGGATCGCAATCTGCAGGCGTGTACTGGCTGCTCGCGCCCAGTGAGTGTGAGCAGTCCAAGATCGGTGGCCGGAGGCGCTTGTCCGTCGAGCAACGCCATCGTCGCCGCTGACACGATGATGCGGCAGATCGCCGGCGCATCGGCGTCGTCGGGCAGATCCACGCTCTGCAACCTTGCCGCCACATTCACCACGTCGCCGACCACGGTGTATTTGAGTCGCGTGCTGCCTCCGATGGTTCCGGCTACCGCAGTGCCGCTGTGCACACCGATGCGCGCACGCGTTCCGGCCGCGCCGATCTTGCCTGGCAGAAGTCGCGCAACTGTGGCCGCTAGCGCCTGCGCGCAGTTCACTGCGTTCATGGCATCGCGCGCGATCTCCGCCGCACCACGGCGCGGCACCGGCACGCCGAAATCGGCCTTGATACCGTCGCCGGCGAAATCGTCAACCAGCCCACCGTGCGCCGCGATAGCACTCGCGCACGCCGCAGTGACATCGGTCAGCAGCTGCATCACATCGGACGCGGCATTCGCCTCGCTGAACCGCGTGAAGCCGCGCAGGTCGATGAACAGCACGGTCACTGGTAATTGCAACGGTGCCGGTCGCCCGCCCTGCAGATACAGGTGCCGTGCGTTCCATGCGTCAGCGGCAAGCGCCGGCGTCACAAATCGCGAGAATAGCAGCGACGTGAGTCGCTGCCGGCGCCGCGCCTGCCACAGGCTGATCGCTTCAGCTCCGGCCATCGCCGTCACCAGGCCAAGTATCGCGGTGCCGAGTGGTAACCATACCCCCGTCGCGTCGATGCTCCACAGTGCCAGCGCCGCCTGCGCGACGACTGCACCAATCGCCAGCAATACTGTGGTGCCGAGCGACGCGACGGCGGCGATCGAGGCGCCTGCAACCACCCAGAAGAGAAGCCACAGGATCGTCACGGGAAGCGTGGCATCGCTGAGCGCGCGTTCAATCTTCAGCGCGATGCGTGATCGCGAATTGACGTCGTGCGCAATCACGGCCAGTGGCGGCATGGCGCCGACGCTGGTCGGAACGGTGCGGCCATCGTCAATGCCCAACAGCACCGTGCGACCATGCACCAGCCGCTGCAGCGCATTGGCCGGCATCGCGAGCGCGCTGTCGAGAGTGATCGATTGCATACCGTACCACGCCGTGTCCGCGCGCGCGAAACGCAGATGCATTGGTGCCAACGGCAGATTGGACTCGCCCTGACCACTGAGATTGGCAGCCATCCTGTCCGCGAAGAGCGACGCACCTTCGCCGGTCGTCCGCGTCAGTCGCACCGCGCCGTCTGCATCGCGCAGCAGCTCCGTGAGCGCGACGCGCGACACACTTCGCACGCGCACGCTGTCTGCAATGAACCAGGGCCACACAATCGAATCACCTGATTGCGTTACACCGATCACGGCGTGCGGCGACGCCGTCAGCAGGTCGGGCAGCGTGCCGGTTGGCGCCACCGGAACCGACAGGTCAATGGCCACACCAACAGCGCGCGCACCGGCGCTGTCGAGAGCCTGCACGATCTTCCCGAGCATCCAGTCGCCGGCACGCGACGGCGCGCGCACGACCAGCAATTGCGATGACGTCGGCGAATCAGCCAGAGCGGTCGCCAGACGATCGTCGGTGGCGCGATTGAGCGCGTCGCTGAAGCGCAGAAACGTCGCCAGTGCCAATGCTGTCACCGCAACCACAACGCCGCCGACTGCCGCCAGCAATCGCGCATCGAGGAAACGTTCCCGGTTTGGTGGGGTGTCGATCATGGGCACGGTTGCATCATACATACGTCACGCGTCAGCATACGCAGTGCACAACCCAGAACCGCGATGGAATTTCTCCGGCGCATCAACCATCCGAAGCTGCGCGTGACGGTCCTTGCCACGCTGGCGGCGGCCTGGCCGCTCGCAGCGCAGGACACGGCCCGCGTTGCTCCACCGGCGTCGGCGCCAAGTCGGATCGCCGCCCGATTGCTGGTCGTCTTCCGCCCGCCCGTGCGTGGCGTGCGCCGTGAGCGGGCACTGACACGCGGCGACGCGGGCGCACGTTCCCTCATCCCGTCCGCCAACATCGACTCGCTGATTCCGCTGACGTTGCGCGATGCGCCGTTCGTCGCTGTCTGCGCGGCCGGTGAACCCGACTCGGCGCGGCTGGTGGT
>JANMWU010000225.1:0-8933 GCA_031380785.1 Gemmatimonadaceae bacterium | reverse complement strand
ATTGCGCGGCCTTGCTGTGAGTTGCCTGAACGTTGACGACCAGGGTGTGGCCTCATTGCCGGAGTTTCCCGCGCTGCGTGAGTTGATGCCGATGGATGTGCCGGACGCAGGATTCCGACACATCGGGCGATGCGCGAACCTCGAGGCGCTGCTGCTGATGTACTGCCGCGACACAACCGACGCGGCCACCGAACAGATCACCAGCTTGTCGCACCTGCGTCGGTATTTCAACAGCTACACCGCGATCAGCGACCGCACGCCGCTGCTGCTTTCGGGCATCGATTCACTGGAAGAGATCACGTTCGATGCATGCCACAACCTGACCGACTCCGGTGTTGCGGCGTTGGCGAGACTGCCTCGACTCAAAGAGTTGCGTGTGGCCGGGAACGGGCTCACGCCGAAGGTGACGTCGAAGTTTCCGTCCGGTGTCACGGTGCATTATTCGCCCTGACGTTCGCGCTGCCAGCGTACCACCAGCACCAGCAGCAACGCCGCAAACAACGCGAAATACACCAGCGCGATCGGGCGCCGCGCGGCCGGTGATGTTTACAACGCCCGGCGCGCCCACGCGAGCCGCTGCACGATGTTGACCCCGACCAGCGCAGACATCAGCGCGAACAGCGTCATGAGTCGATCGGGGAAGAGAAAAAACAGTGCGAAGAACACGACCGTCTCAAAACCGGCCACGAGCGCCGGCGGCATGGTGACCGTCGTAAGTTCGCCGGTGGCCTGCGCGCCGGATGCACGCTTCTCGAGGACGGCAGACAGATACATCCAGCTGCACGCGTTCACGAAAAAAGTCGCCTCGAGCACCACCGCCCAGAGCAGAACTGTGCGGTCCGGACTCTGGATTGCAAAGCCGACCGGAATCGCCGCGTAGACCACAAAATCGAGCAGTATGTCGAAGTACCCGCCGAAGTCGCTCTGCCGTAGCACCAGTCGCGCCACGGTGCCGTCGAGTCCATCCGTGACGCGGTTGGCAATCCAGAGCGCGAGTCCGATCGACCAGGCGCCGCGCCACGCCGACATCGCGGCGCCAAGGCCAAACACGAATGCGACGAGCGTGATCGCGTTGGGCGGCACGCCGCGCAACAGCAGCGCAAGCGGTGCCAGCAATCGATCCTTCACGCCGCGAAGCAGGTGATCAAACACGACGGGCCATCACTGGATTGGAAAGATGCGCGCGCTGGTCAACGTCACTCGCACTGCGTCACCGACCGCCACGTTCGCGCCGTGCGAAACGCGCAATTGCACCGAACCGTCATTCGCGTCGCGCACGACCAGCAGAACGTCGTGCGCCGCATCGCTCCGGGCAACGACGGTGAGCGCGCCGGCATCCAATCGATCGGCCGAACGCAACTGCACGTCGTGCGCGCGCAGGCACGCGACGGCAGCACCCACTGGCTGCTCAGCCGCGGCGAACGATCCGCCAATCCAGCGGAACTCCGCACCATAAGCGGTCGGCACGATACTGCCAGGCACTTCGGCGTAGATGCCAAGCAGCCTTGCTGTAGCAAGATCGGGCGGCGACGCGAGCATATCGTGCGGCAATTCGGGAACAGTGACGTGCCCGTTGCCAATCGCGGCGATATGTGTGGCGACAGCAAGAGCATCGTCCAGATCGTGTGAGACGAGAACCATTGCGGCGCCACTTGCCGCGCGTGCTTCGAGCAACGCCTCTCGCACATCGCGGCGCACCAGCGGATCGAGCGAGGCAAGTGGTTCATCCAGCAACAGTACTGCCGGCTCGGCGCACAGCGCTCGCGCGAGCGCCACGCGGTGCCGCTGCCCACCACTCAGCGCGTTGGCGTTGTTTTGCGCGACGTCACCGACCCGCAGTCGCTGGAGCCACTGGAGCGCGCGACGCTGCGCATCAGCCTTCGCGATACCGCGCAATACAAGCGGAAACGCGACGTTCTCGATCACACGCAGATGCGGAAACAGCACCGGCTCCTGATGCAGATACACGACGTCGCGTTGCTCAGCCGGCAACGTCGTGACATTCCGTCCATTCGCGAAGATGCCGCCGGCCACCGACGGCTGCAGCCCCGCCAGCGTGCGGAGCAGCGACGACTTGCCGGAGCCGGATGATCCGAGCACCGCGAGGCAATCACCGCCGCAGACGGTGAACGTTACATCACGCAGTCCGATGCGCCCGCGACCGTGCGCGACGTCACCGAACGAGACCTGCAATGTGCGCACGTCGAGCTGTTGCGTCATGCAACGATTGCCGGTGTGTTGCGCGCCGCCGCGCGAGATGCGCCAAGCACGATAAGCGCCGGCACGGTGAGTGCCAGTGCGCCAACTGCCGCACGCTGATCCTGACCCGCCTGCAGCATCGCCAGTACATCCAGCGGCAACGTGCGCACTGCTCCGCCGCCGACCAGCAGCGTCAGTGCGACCTGCGCCCAGCTCACGAGAAATCCAAGCGCGAGCGCTTCAAGAATGGGGCGTCGCAGCAGCGGAATGAGCACCAGCCGCCAGCGCGCCAATGCGTTCGCGCCGAGGGTCGCTGCGGCTTCATCAACCCGCTCATCCCATCGTGTGAACACGCCGAGGAACACGAGCGTCAGATAGCCGAGCGCCGGCACCAGATGCGCCAGCAGCACGCCACCGATCGTGCCGCCAAGCCCGAGTGAGAGCACGGAGAGCTGCAGCCCCACGCCAAGGGCCACTGGAGGGAGCGCGACGGCGCTGAAGGCGAGCAGCGCGATCGTGCGGCGGATCGCGCGCGGGCTCAGGGCGGCCGCGCGGCCAAGTGGCAGCGCTAGCGCGGTCGCGATCACTGCGGTCGCACTTCCGAGCACAATACTGTTCACCAGCGCATCGCGGTGCGCACCGGTCGCGAACAGATCGGACCACGCGCGCATGTCGATCGACGACGGAGAAAGGTGTGGATAGAACCAGCCGTTCGCGAACGACGTGACGATCAGAATGCCGAGCGGTGCCAGCACGATCAGTGTGAGCACAACGCCGATTGTCGAGCGCAGAAACCCATCGCGTCGCATCACGCCGAGTCGTCCCGCAGCCATTCGTGCGCCAACGCCGCGAGCAGTGCCAGCGCGGTGGCCAGCAGTGCGATCACATACGCATCGCTGTGCGACGCCACGTCGACCGCCTGACGTCGCTCCTGAATCAACATTGGCAGCGCCAGCGGCGAACTGGGACCAAGCACCAGCGGCAACTCGAGTGATCCGAGCACGAACACAAAGACCGCGATGATGCTCGGTGCCATGCCTCGCAGCAGCAGCGGCAGCGTGACGCGTCGCACAACCTGTCGCGGTGATGCGCCGAGTGTACGTGCCGTATCCGCAAGCAGTTTGCCGCGCAGCGACTGCAGCGATAGCGCCACCAGCAGCAGGAACGGCATCTCCTTCCAGACTACAGCGAGAATCACGCCGATCGCCCACGGATCGTAGACGAGCGCCGGAAATCCGGCTGGCGTCGCGAGAATGTGCAGCCGCAGTGCGAGGCGCGAGAGCCACCCGCTCTGCGAAAGCAGCAAGAGTACTGCGACGGTCGCGGCAACGGTTGGCACCGGCAGCGGCAACACTGCAATCCGCCGCGCGATTCGTTCGATGCGTGAGTCACCGTCGAGCAGCAGTGTGATAACAAGTGCCGTGCCCAGCGCGAGCGTCGTCCCCGCTGCTGCAATCCAGAGTGACAGGACGGCCGAGCGCAGTACCGCCGGGTCGCCGGCGACGCGCGCGAAGCTTCCGGCACTGCCCGCCTCCGCACCACCCAGTGCACCGACCACGAGATAGCCGATGCCCACGACCACAGGCCCGCCGAGCAGCAGCGCCGCAATCAGCAGCGGTACCGATCGTCGGTTCACCGGATCGTCCGGCGCCAGTCGGCCTGCAGGCGCTCGTGATACCGCGGTGACACTTCCGGCCGTGCATACCGCCGCAGCGAATCCGCCGGCACCAGTCGCGCATCGTTCACGACCGAATCGAAACGTGCGCGCCATTCCACCGGCAGCTTCGACAGCCGCAGCACCGTACCATCGGCCCAGACGGTGGGTCGCTGCTTCTGCAGCTGTGCTTCCGGCGACAGCAGAAAATTGGCGACGACCATCGCGCCGGCGGCACTCGGCGCGTTGAACGGAATTCCGAGAAAGTGTGCGTTGGCGATTGTCCCGTCACGCAACACGAGTGCACGGCTGGACTTTGGCAGCACGCCTTGCAGCGCCTTGGTCACCGCTTCGTTCTGGTTGTTCGACAGGCTGAAGTCGATCTCCCCGTTGGCAAACAGGCGATGCAGTGCCGCGACGTCTGGCGGATACTGTGTGCCGTTCCGCCAGAGGAATGGCTTGAGCGAATCGAGCCACGCGAACAAACGCGTGCGACCGGCGACGTACTTCGTGGAATCGAAACCGCCCGCGTACGTCGCCGCGCCGCCGTTCAACGCGTACAGCGCACCTTTCAGGAAGGTGATGCCGGCGAAACTCTGGTCGTACGTGAATCGCCCGGGATGCGCACGAATCCAGGCTGCCAGTTCCGCCAGACTGCGCGGCGGTTGCGGCGTGCGTACGCTGTCATAGATCATCGCCAGCTGCACGGTGCCCCACGGTGACTCGTAACCCGCCGGATCCTGTTCAAAATCACGGCTGATGATCGGCGATGCACTGTCAACCATAGCAGCTGACGGCAGCACGTTGCTCCACGGACCGGCGATCAGTTTGCGCGCTTGCAGTGCACCGAACGTTTCGCCATTGATCCAGAGCAGGCTCGCCGTGCCGGTCGTCGCGTGCGCCTGCTGTTCGACGGTGAGCTGGTCGACCAGCTCATTGCCCTGCCCGTTCACGGTTTGCAGCGTGACGCCGTATTGCTCGCGCACGCGCGGCGCGACCCAGTTGTCGATGAATGCGTTGATGGACGGATCGCCACGCCACATGCGCCAGACGACGGTCTGACCTTTCGCGCGCGCCAGCACGCTGTCCCACGAAAGTCGTGCCAGCTCGGCGGCGCTCGCCGGTGGCGCCTGTCGCGAGCAGCCGCTCACGGTCGCGAACAGTGTCAGCGCGCTGAGGCACGCGCGACGTGCGATCACCGCGACGAACGCCGTCGGCACTCAGAATGCGTAGCGCGCCGAGAACTGCACCTGACGCGCCGGTGCAGCGCTCGGATAGACGATCGGATCACCCGGACGACCGACCTGCGTGCGTGCGCCGCCGCCCGGCAGCCCGTTCGCATAGCCGCTGACGTTGCGCGTGTTGAAGACGTTGAACACATCGCCTCGCAGCTGCACTGGGCCGAGCTGATAGCCCGCGCCAACATTCATCAGCGTGGCCGTCGGCAGACGCTCACCGTTGCGTTGCACGCCGTAAAAGCGATCCTGGTTGCCGATAAAGCCATTTCCGAATGTATCGCCCGAGCCATCCAGATCGCAGTACGACGCACCACAGAATCCGGCGATGCGATTGATCGGCGTACCGGACTGCACATCGAAGACCGTGCTCAGCGACAGATGCTTCACCCCGGTGTAGATCGCGCGCAGCGACACTTTGTGGCGGCGATCATTCACCGCGTCAGCCCACTCGGCGGCAAAGTTATTGCCTTGGGTAGCGTTGAAGTTGATGTCCTCGGTGTTGTTGCGGGCCCGGCTCAACGTGTAGTTCGCGTCGAGCAGAATCGTGTGCTCCGGCTGCCAGCGGACGGCCGTGGTGAGACCGATATAGTTCGCTTCGCCGCGCGAAGCCGAGGTGGTGAGGCGACGATAGCTTCCCGTCGCCGGCGCGACCGGTCGATAGGTATCGCCAACCGACACCGGTACCGACGTCACATCGTTGGGGCCGATGCCTCGCGTGTCGGCGTTGAGATCCCATGACAGCGGCAGATTGTTCGTCTGTGTCGCCACCGCATCGACCGTCACGCCAACGGACGTCGACAGCTGGTATTGAAAACCAAGCGATATCTGATCACTGTAGGTCTGCTTCAGACCGAGTGCAAACAGCCGACGGATTTCGCGCGGTGGGAAAGTGCTGGTCTGTGAGGCGAGCGACGGGCCGCGCGGACCCTGCAGGTAGGCCGGAGCCTGTGCGCCTTCGAGGGTGATGGTGGCGTTACCTTCGGGACCGAACTGCACCGCGTCGGAGTAGATCGCATACGGGAATTTGCCGGTGTAGCGACCCGCGCCGGCACGAATCACGCTGCGATCACTGGGTGTCCAGTTGATGCTGAGACGCGGCTGAAAATTGTTCAGATCAGGCTTCGATTCGCCGCGCGACGTGAGATCATCGTAGTCCCAGCGCAGTCCGGCGTTGACCGTGACCGATGCGGACGGTGTGAAGCGATCCTCGAACCAGGCGCTGCTGACAAGCTGCGAGAGGTTCACCTGCTTCTGGCGCGCGTCGATCTGATAGCGCAGCACTTTCGCATTCTGCGGAACATCGGCGAAGGTGTAGAAGCGACCCGCCGACGGATTGATGTTCCCTTCGTTGAGGACCGTGTAGCTGCCGATTGGATTCGTGTTCGAGCCGGTGAGTTCGAAGGCGCTCCGCGAAATATCCACACCGGTACTGATCGTATTGCGCTCACCGAGTTCACGCCGATGCTCGGTGCGGAACTGGAACTGCTTTTCCGATTCATCAAACACGAAATTGCTCGACCCGACGACGGCCTGTGTGATAGTGTTGCCCGGCCGCGCCGGATCATTGGCGACGATCGTGACCTGCGGCGTCGAAAAGCTGCTGGCGGTCGGCGGAAAATTCCATCGAAAAGTACCGAACTGCAGCGACGTGATCTGACTGGCGCGACCGTTGCTGAGCGACGCACGATGCGTAATGCTGGTGGTGGAACCGATGCGCTGCGTGCGCGTGTCGGCTTCCGGCGCGAGAATGCCGCTGCCCTGACCGGCACGATCGGTGCTGCTGAGTGCAAACCTGGCCGTCAGACTGCCCGCGTTGCCAAGCCCCTGATCGATGCGGCCGAATGCTTTGTAGATCTGGCGCAGTTCGCGACCGACGAACGGCACGCTGGTCGTGGATGCAATACGATCTTCGTTTTCGTTGGTGTATTCGAGCGCACCGAAGACGAAGGTTCGGTCCTTGACCAGTGGACCGCCGCCTGATGCGCCAACCTGCGTGCGGCGAAAGCCATCCTGCGCCCTGTTGAACGAGGTGGCGTCGCCGCCGGGAATGATCTTCGCACGGGCGTCGAACGGCACGCCGGGGCGATTGTACACGATCGCATCGCCACTCCAGCTCGACTTCCCGGCCCGCGTCGCGTACTGCACCACGCCGTTGCTGCTGCGCCCGATATCGGCACCGTACGTGTTGGCTGCCACGCTCAGCCGCTCGAGCGCACTCAGTGGCAGCTCGACGCGCGGGCCACCGAGAAAGCCTTCGTTATTGTCGAGGCCATCGATGGTATATGACGTGTACAATGAATTGCTGCCATTGATCGTGAGGCGTGGCGCGTCACCGAAGAAGCCGGTGGCCTGCGCAACGTTCGGCAGCAAATAGGCGAGCGAGATCGGATCGCGGGCGTCTGTTGGCAGCGCGTTCAGCTCCGTCCGCTCGACGGTGCCGCCAACCGTGGCTGTGGTGCGATTAAGCAGCGGATGCGGGCGGTCGGCGACGACGCTCACCACCGAAAGCTGCGCAGCGGTCGAATCGCGCTGGCGGCGGCAGGCCACGGTGGCAGGTTTGCGCGCGCAGGTCACGCTGTCGGGACGGGCGACGGCCGGGGCCTGTGCCGAAACGATTGATGGCATGGCGACCAGCGTCGCGGCAAAAGCAGAACGGAGACTGCGCATGTGAAGCGGATATGTATGTTGAACGCAGACCCTGACGGTACGACTAGCCGCGGGCGCGACAGATCGTTCCCGTTTCCACTACGACCGCAGCCCCGATCCGGATGTTGATGAGCACCCTGAGCGACAGCACACTGTTCGGCATTTCCTTGCCCGAATGGCTGAAGGGCCTCGCCGTCGGGTCGGCGACGGCGGCCGCACTCTGGGCGCTGCGGCAGCTCCTGACGAGTCGACTGAAAGGCGCGGCCGCGACAGTGACGTGGGTCGACGATCTCTTTCTTGTTTTGGCCCTGCGCACGTCGAAGATCTTCATGCTGGCGATGGGTATCGCGACGGCCAGTGTCTACGAGATGTCAGGCGCCACGACGCCCCTCTGGCTTCGTGTCTTCATCATCGGCGCGCTCTGTTTCCAGCTGCTGGGCTGGGCGAACGTGTCGGTCGATTTCTGGCTCGACCGGATGCATCACAGCACCGATCCCACACGCAGTGGTCGCGCGTCGCTGGCCGTCGTCGGCATCCTGATCCGCGCGGCGATCTTCGTGATCGTGCTGGTGCTGGCGCTCGACAACTTCGGCGTCAACGTCACCGCACTGGTGACGGGACTCGGCATCACCGGCATCGCCGTCGCACTCGCTGTCCAGAACATCCTTGGCGACGTGCTTGCGGCGCTCGCAATCGCGTTCGACAAGCCGTTTACGGTTGGCGATGAGATCGTGGTGGGCGACGTTATCGGCAGGGTCGAAACGGTGAGCCTGAAGACCACGCGCCTGCGCCTCGGTACGGGTGAACAGGTGAGCATCCCGAACGCCGACGTGATGAAGTCGCGCCTCACCAACAATTCGCGCACCCAGGCGCGCATGCTGCCATTGACGGTGGGTGTTTCCGCCAACGGAATCAACGGCGATTCGCTGCTCGCGCTGGCGTCAAAATGCGAAGCGGCCGCGCGCGAGGTGGCGGGCGTGCACGCGGCGAAGGCTCGGCTTCAGTCGGTCGTCGACGGCCGGGCGCGGATCGTAGTCGAGAGCGTACTGAAGACGCCGCAGGACCTCGCCACGACGCGACCGCTGCTCGTCGCGGCACTGGCGGATGCAGCGGCCACGCCGGAGCGGCCCGTACTCGGTGTTGGCTGATGTCATCCGGATGTTGAGATCGCGGCGTCGGATCGTCCACATCGCATG
>JANMWU010000201.1:0-4384 GCA_031380785.1 Gemmatimonadaceae bacterium | reverse complement strand
GTGAGTTGTCGATCTTCTATTTCGACGGTCAGCTCAGTCACGCCGTGCAGAAGGTGCCGGAGTCCGGTGACTTCCGCGTGCAGGAAGAGCATGGCGGTCGTATTGCGGCGGTGTCGGTTGCGGACGACGTGCGACGCGCTGCAGATCACGCAATTCGTGCCGTAAGTCCGACGCCGTTCCAGGCGCGCGTGGATCTTGTGCGACTGGACGATGGCTCGCTGGCGTTGATGGAACTCGAACTGATCGAGCCATCGCTGTACTTCCGCATGGACGCGGGCGCGTCAGCACGCTTCGCCGACGCGGTGGTGAGTGTGCTGGCGCGTCACGCGTCATCGTCACGCTGAGCGCTCGGTACTGACATCGTGAGTGACACGCCCTTGGTCGCGCCGGTTGCGCAGTCGGCGCAACCACGTCGCGTGTTCATGCTCGGCGCGACCGGCACGATCGGACGCGCGACAGTGCGCGCAACAGCGTTCTTCAAGTCGCTCTCTGGCCAGATCGAGCGTGTGCGCAGCGGCAAGTCGTTTCTGGTCTTCGGCGATGGCACACTCACCGCGTGCAAGCCAATCAGCGACGACGATCTTGGTGCGTATCTGGCCGATTGCCTCGACGACGACAGTCGCCACAATCGCATACTGCCAATCGGTGGGCCTGGGCCTGCCATCACACCGCGACAGCAGGTTGAACATCTCTTCGCGCTTCTTGGCGAACCGCCGAAGTTCACGCGCGTGCCGGTGGCGATGCTTGACGTGATCATCGGGGTGCTCGGCACACTTGGACGCATCGTGCCTGCACTGGCGGACAAGGCGGAGCTGGCACGCATCGGTCGCTATTACGCCACCGAGTCGATGCTGGTGTGGGATCCGGTCCGCGAGCGGTACGATGCGGACGCGACGCCGTCGACGGGTACGGAGACCCTGTTCGACTACTACACGATGCTGCTGCGAGGCGGTGGTGGGCCGGAGCGCGGGGATCACGCGGTGTTTTGAGCGGGCCGCGCGACCGGGGCAACGCGCGTATTCTTGCCAGTCGGTCTCACGCGTGATACACTCAAGGATGGACAAAGTCTCCGTTCGCGAACTCCGCAACAATGGCGGTCGAGTACTGCAACGCGTCGCCGACGGCGAAACACTCACGGTCACTATGGATGGGCGTCCGATCGCGGAGCTGCGCCCGTTGATCGGTCGAGGACTCTCGGCGTCCACGCTGCTCAAACGGTGGCGCCGGCTTCCCCTGGTGGACGCCCAGCAACTGAGGGCCGATCTCGATCGTGTGATGGATGCGTCGTTATGAGTGAGCGGGTGTCGCACCCACGAGGAATTCTTGACACGAACACAGTCATCCTCCTTGGGCAACTGGAGGATCCCTCGGTCCTTCCGGACGAACCGTTGATCACAGCGATCACGTTGGCCGAGTTGACCGTCGGACCGTTGGTCGCGCGCTCGGACGACGAACGCGCGGCGCGACAGGCGCATCTTCAGCAGGCGGAATCAGACTTTGACGCCCTGCCCTTCGACGCCAGCGCGGCGCGGGCATTTGGTCGCGTCGCGGCATCGCTGCGACAGTCGGGTCGCAAGACGGTTGCGCGCTCGTATGACGCGATGATAGCTGCCACGGCGCTCGCACATGCCTTGCCGGTGTACACCTGCAATCCCGATGATTTCAGCGGCATCGATGGGCTGGAAGTGGTCGCCGTACCTGTGCCCCCGCGCTGAGTCATGGACGCCAGCGCTGCACGATGACCGTTCCTGATCGTTTGCACTCCGCTCTTGCGGGTCGCTATCGCATCGAGCGTGAGCTCGGTGTCGGCGGCATGGCCACCGTGTACCTCGCGCACGATCTCAGGCACGACCGCGATGTCGCCATCAAGGTCCTCAAGCCGGAGCTGGCGCAATCACTCACCGGCGAGCGATTCCTGCGCGAAATCGCGGTCACGGCGCGCCTGAATCATCCACACATCCTCGCGCTGCTCGATTCCGGCGCAGACGCAAATGGAGAGCTTCTTTACTACGTCATGCCAGTGGCGACGGGGCAGTCGCTCCGCGAACGCATCGCAACCAGTGGCGCGCTGCCGGTTGCCGATGCGCTGCGCATCGCGTGTGACGTCACCGAGGCCCTCGTGCACGCGCACGCACACGACGTCGTGCATCGCGACATCAAGCCCGACAACATCCTGCTCGCCGAAGGACACGCTATCGTCGTCGACTTCGGTATTGCGAAAGCCGTCGGCACGGCACGCGATGCTGTCACACTGACATCGGCCGGCACATCACTCGGCACGCCGGCCTACATGGCGCCGGAGCAGGCCGACGGCGACAACGATGTGAATCATCGCGCCGATCTCTACGCCGTCGGCGCCGTGCTCTACGAAATGATCACGGGCGCGCCACCGTTCACCGGCTCGTTCCATCACGTCGTGCTCGCGAAGATGGCGAAGGATGCGCCGACGCTGATCACGCGATCTGGAACTGTATCGCCGGCGCTGGCGGGTCTCGTGGCGCGTTGCCTCGCGCGAGATACCGCACAGCGACCTGCAAACGCCGACGCACTCCTCGTCGAGCTGCGCGCACTGGCGCAGCCGGATACCGTCGGCCTGCGCCGGCAGACGCGCGCGACGCTGATCGGAGGCGGTGTGGTGCTGGTCATGCTCATCGTCGCCGGAGTGTTGTTCGTGCGCGACCGCCGCGCCCGGTGGGTGCATGACACGGCGTTACCGGACATTGCGCGATTGGTGGAAGCCGACCAGCTCGACTCGGCTTTCGCCCTCGCCGAACGCGCCGAGTCGAGAGCACCGCGCGATTCGGCGCTGGGAGCGATGTGGGGAGGCATTGCCCTGATGCAGACGTTCCTCAGCGAGCCGGCCGGTGCCACGGTCACGCGCGCCGCGCTCACTGATACGACACACTGGATTCCCGTCGGCACGACACCCACCGCGCCGGTGCGTATTCCGCGCAACGCGTGGTTCTATCGCTACACGCTGTCGGGGTATCGCCCGGTCACGGTGATGGGCGCGCGGCTCGGCGGCAGCTACGCGCCCATTCCCAGCCCGGTCGCATTGCAGAAGACGAGTGATCCGGATTCGGGCATGGTGCTGCTGAGAGGCCATCGATTGGTGGGAACTCTGTACGGTCTCGCATCGACCGACACCTTCGACCTCGCGGATTTCCTGATGGACAAGCTCGAAATCACGAATGCGCAATACAAGGCGTTCGTCGATGCAGGCGGTTATACAAACGGGCGCTGGTGGGATTCGACCATCGTGCAAAACGGTCGTCCGATTGCGCAAAGTGACGCAATGGCACAATTCGTCGACGCGACCGGTCGCCCCGGGCCGGCATCGTGGGAGGGTGGCGCACCGAAGTCCGGTACCGAAGAGTTGCCGGTGGGCGGTGTCAGCTGGTACGAAGCGCGCGCGTACTCGCGCTTCGTGGGCAAGGCACTGCCCACCGTACTCGAATGGAACGCCGCAGCCATTCCGGAAGCCGCTCGATGGGTGGTGCCGAACGGGCGTTACGACGCCGACAGCCCGGTGCGTGGCGGTGCCGCTCGCGGTGTGAGCCCTCGCGGCATTTTCGACATGGCCGGCAACATGCGCGAATGGACAGCGAACGCGCGTGAGCTGGGCAGCCGCTACATCCTTGGCGGCGGGTTCTCCGATCCCGCCTACCTGTTCAGTGAAGTCTACGCCCAGCCCGAGTTCAATCGCGCGCTCATCAACGGCATCCGGCTGGTGCGCCGCATCGCCGACGCGCCCGATCTGGCACGCGCGCTCGCGCCGATTCCGCGCACTGCGCGCGACGCCGTCCACGCCACTCCGGTGGATGACGCCACATTCCGTGGATTCCTCGCGCTCTATGACTACGACCGCACGCCACTCAACGCACAGGTGACTGCACGCGACAGCACGCCCGCCGACTGGATTCGCGAAGACATCACGTTCGACCTCCCCGGTGGCACGCGTCACATGGCCGCCGTACTCTTTCTGCCCAAGCGCGTGAAAGCGCCTTATCAGACGATCGTCATCTGGCCGGCATCGGATGCGTTCTTCCTGCGTGACACGCATCGGCTCTCGATGAGTTTCGTGGACTATCTCGCGCGCAGCGGACGCGCAGTGCTGTACCCGATCTATGAGCACACGTACGGACGCGGCACGACCATGGCCGGCGACGCACCGGCGGTCAGCATTGAGCATCGTGACCAGATGCTACGATGGATTACGGAGATGCGGCGGTCCATCGACTACGTATTCACGCGCGCAGACATCGACACGACGCGTCTGGCCTACGTCGGCTCGAGCTGGGGCGCACGCGTCGGTGGCACGGCGCTCGCCATCGAGCCGCGCATCCGCACCGCGATTCTCACCGTGCCCGGCATCAATGCCAAC
>JANMWU010000180.1:0-33481 GCA_031380785.1 Gemmatimonadaceae bacterium | reverse complement strand
CCCTTCAGACGCTCGTTCGCAATCAGCCACTGCTGCGGCAGCGCGGCGATGTTCTGCACCATGTAATACAGGTTCAGCCCAGCCGCGGCCGAGAAGAAGAACGCGAACATCATCGCCGGGAACATGTACGCCATGATCTTCGCCTGCGGGTTCGGTGGCATGCCGCGCATGCCGATCCAGCTGAGCAGGAACGCGCTGGCCGCCATCAGCAGCGGGATGATGAACGTGGGATCACGCTGCGAGATGTCGGTGAGGTGCAGGAAAGGCACGCCGCGAAACTCGATCGTGTTCCGGAACACGTAGAACAGCGTGATGAACACCGGCATCGGCAGCAGCATCGGCAGACAGCCCGACAACGCGCTGAACGGACTCATGCCATGCTCGCTGTACACGCGCATGACCTCCGCCTGCATCTTCTGCGGATCGGCCTTGAACTTCTCCTGCACCGCCTGAAGCTCCGGCTGCAGCACCTGCATCTTCATCGACGTGCGCATGGCGCGCTGGTTGAACGGCCACAGCGCCAGACGTACCACAACGCCGAAGATCACCAGCACCCAGCCGTAGCTCAGCTTGAGCGAATCGTGCATCCAGAGCAGCGCCTGCATGACGAAAGTCGCCAACGGCTGCACCACGCCCTGAAGCCATCCGCCGTATGGATTGCTGTTCTCAAAATCGCGGCCGAGCGACACCAGTCGGCGCCACTCCTGCGGACCGGTGTACAACTCGAAGCGGAACGTGCCGTCCTGCAACGCCTGAATGGCGTTGGCCTCGACACGCGTCGCTGCCTTGCCGGATTTTACGCCGCCGGTGACGGTGACTTCATCAAATGGCTTGTCACCCGGTGACACGAGCAATCCGGTCAGGAAATACTTGCTCTTCGACACGACCCAGACGAATGGCCCTTCCTGCAGCTTCTTCTCGCCAGGATCGAGCTTGCCGAATTCAATGCTCGTCGCGCCACCAGTGACCGGCTTCATCGCCACTGCGAGATGCTGAAACTCTTCGGCCGAATCAGCCTCGGTCGAACGCAGACCGCTCGGCAATGTCACGCGCAGAAACGCCGGCGACGTCAGTCCTGTGACCTTTCCTCCCACGCGCACCAGAAAACTGTCCGGCTGGAAGACGTAGGTGATCTGCACATTCGCCGCACCCGCCTGACCGGCGTACGTGATCGTGCGATCATCGCTACGCGTTGCGGTGAAAGCGACGCCGGAGAGGTCGATCACACGATTGCCGGCTGGCTCCTTCACTATCACGGCATAGCGCAACAGCGCTTCGCCGGCGCGCACGATTTCGACCGGCTCCGACGGCTTTCCGCCTTTCTCCAGCTGCTTGTATCCTGGCAGCTGCACCGAAACCGGAGCCGCTCCGATGCTGCTGATACGAAGGTTGGTGCGTGCGCTGCTGAGCAGCGCCGTGTCGGCGTGCGTCTGGGCCGCAGCAACAACTGGAGCGCCGGTCTCGGTCGCCACCGGCAGCGATGCCGACGCTGTTGCACCCCCAACCGCACTGGCTGCAGCAGCTGGCGTTCCCGCGGCGACTGCGGCCGGCGGCTTCGCGACTGATTTGGCAGGCGGAAACAGGTATTGAGTGAGACCGATCACCATCGCCGAGAGGGCGAGGGCGAGCAGCATGCGCTTGTTCATACTGGAATGTCGAGGGTCAGGCGAAGCGCACATGGATCGCGGAGTACGCGCCCACCAGTGCGGCTGTCGTGAGGGTCAGGGAACAGGATCGTGTCCGCCAGGGCGGAACGGGTGGCATCTGGCAATCCGCTTGGCCGCGAGCCACGATCCACGCAGCACGCCGTGGCGCTCGATCGCTTCAACGGCGTACGCCGAGCAGGTGGGAGTATAGCGGCACGAGGCAGGCAGGAACGGTGACAGGAACAGCTGATACACCCGGATGAGGGCCGTGGCAGTCCATCGACCGACCCGGGCGATCGGTGTGAGCTCCATCGTCCCGCGCTGAGGAACGCTGATCACGCAAGCCCTCCCGGTGCCTGTGCAAGTCGACCGGCCAGCGTCGCAACGTCGCGCCGCAGTGTGTCCCACGATTGCGCATACGCACCAGGCAACGTGCGGATCACAACATCCTGCGGAAGGAGCGAAGGCAGCACACGAATGCGTACGAGCTCGCGCAATCGTCGTTTCAGCCGGTTTCGCGCCACGCTGGTCTCTCCATGCTTTGGGACGATGAATCCCACTCGCGCATACGACAAAGGGGAAGCTGCCACGCGGAGCTCCAGATGAGCCGCCCGCACGCGCTTCCCCTCACGCCGCACCCGTTCGAGATCCGGCTTTCTCGTGAGACGCTGGTCTCGCGAGAAGCGGTGCGACTCAGGCGCCGGCGTACTTGCTCGGCAGCATCACTGTCAGCTGCTTGCGACCCTTCCTGCGACGACGGCTGAGCACGGCGCGTCCCCAGCGATCGGCCATGCGGGCGCGAAAGCCATGCTTGCGGATACGACGCTTGTTGCGGGGGCGATACGTGGGCTTGCCCATATGTACTCCAGATGCGTGCGCTAAAGATCGGGGAAAGACTGCCAAACCTATTCAGGACAAGCACTTCGGTCAAGCGATGTCGCGTTGCTTCTGCCTTGCCCGGACACACGGTATCGGTCGTTGGCGTGGTTTGCGAAGCGTGGCGCGTCCCTGTAAACTCGCGCTCCCTAAGTGAATTACACCCCGCTGCACGTAATGCTGACGGCTGCAGAAACCTGGGCTCGCCTGTTGGACCGCGCACGTCTCGAACTCCAGGAGCAGACGGTGCGCACCTGGCTCGAGCCGTGTGAGCCACTCCGTGTAGATGAGCGCGCGCTCACCGTCGGCGTCCCCGATCAGTTTGCCGCTGAATGGAACGAGTCGAAGCACTCGGGTCTGCTGTCCAGCTTTGCCGCGGTGGCACTCGGACATCCGCTGCAGGTGCGCTTCGTGGTCCACGAGTCGGCGCGCACCCGGCCGCAGATGGATCTGTTCGTGGGGCCGATCGACCCACCGCCACGCCCGCGTTCGGTCCCGAATCCGAATCTCGCGCCGCTCTCCGAGCGCTACACCTTCGAACATTTCGTGGTCGGGAAGAGCAACGAGCTGGCCGCAGCCGCCGCGATCGCCGCCGCCCAGGCGCCGGGCAAACTGTACAACCCGCTCTTCATCTACGGCGACACAGGACTCGGCAAAACGCACCTGATGCAGGCCGTCGCACACGAATTGTTGCAGCGCGATCCAAATACGCGCATCACGTTCGTCGGCACGGAACAGTTCACGAACGAACTCGTGGGCTCTATTCAGAGTCGCACCATGCCGGAGTTCCGGCGACGGTATCGCGAGACCGACCTGCTGCTGATTGACGATGTGCAATTCCTGAAAAGCAAAGAGGCGACACAGGAAGAGTTCTTTCACACCTTCAACGCCATCTACGAGGCCGGGCGTCAGATCATCATCACGTCTGACCGGCCGCCGTCGGAAATCCCGGGACTGGAAACGCGACTCGTCAGCCGCTTTCAGTGGGGAATGGTGGCTGATATTGCACTGCCCGACGTTGAACACCGCGTGGCAATCCTGCGCCGCAAGGCAGAGCTCGACCATCTGGAGCTCACGATACCCGACGATGTCATTCAGGTCATTGCTGACAACGTGCGTTCGAACGTGCGTGAGCTGGAAGGCGCGATCATCAAGTTGCTGGCCTACGCGTCACTGAAGCACGCCGATATCACGGTCGAGCTGGCGCGCGAGGCGCTGCGTGACCGGTTCCGGCACGACGCCGGAGCTGCAACCCCGGTTGGAGTGTCCGTGACTGCGATTCAGGCCGCTGTCGCAAAAGAATGGGGGGTGACACCCGAAGGCCTGAAGTCGAAAACGCGAACCAAGATGCTGACCGTGCCGCGGCAGGTTGCAATGCTGCTGTGTCGTGAACTGCTGGCGCTGCAGTTGGTTGAAATCGGCAACGCGTTTGGTGGCCGGGACCACTCGACGGTGATTCATTCGCTCGATCGGGCGGAGCAATCGGCACGGGATGACATCGGCTTCGCCACGCGTGTGGAAAAACTCCGACGGCTGTTGGCAACGGGCGAATGATCCACACCACTCAACGTGCCGGCGTCGCTACGCACATCCGGGCGGACCGAATTGCTGAAAGATGCGGAAAATCGATGCTGTTGTACCCGCTGTTCCACACGCCCTCATCTTGGCGAAACCCTTGCCACGGCGTAGCTTCCGGCGTTCTTCCACAGTCCGCCAGCCCTCTACGACTACGACTGTTAAAGATTTATAGAACAGCAGTACAGCAGTGCGTCCACAAAGCTGAACAGATGACAGGTCAGACCGCAGGATCGGTTGCCACACAGGGCGTTCGCCCGGCGCCGATTCGGTGCACTCCGAGGAGCTGATGCGATTTACCATCGCGCGTGAAAAACTCCAGGAAGGGCTGGCGGCGGTCGCTGCCAGCATTCCCGGCAAAACGACACTGCCAGTGTTGGCGAACATCCTGGTCGAAACCACCGATCGTGGCATTCGATTCTCCGGCACCGACCTCGATATTCACGTGAGCCATGAGGTACAGGCTGACGTGGAGCGTGCCGGTGGCATCACGATTCCGGCGCGGAAACTTCAGGAACTGGCGCGCGAGCTGCCGCCGAATCCGGTGAAGATCGAATCCGCCGGCGAGCAGAAAGTCAGCCTCGAATGCGGCCGCGCAAAGTTCAAGCTGAATGGATTGCCGAAGGATGACTTTCCACAGTTTCCGGCCATCCGCTTTGGCGATGGCTGGCGCGTGAAGTCAGCTGATGTGCGCAAGCTGATCCGCCACACTTCGTACGCCGTCAGCACGGAAGAAAGCCGGCCGATTCTGAATGGTGTCCTGTGGGAACTGAAGCCGGATCACATGCGCATGGTCGCCACCAACGGCCATCGTCTGGCGAAAATGGATGTTGCCGTCAGTGGGCACGGAGCGCAGACGAGCGATCTGATCGTGATGCCGAAGGCACTCGACCAGGTGAGCAAGCTCTTTCCCGACGAAGAGGACCTCGAAGTCGCGCGGGGTGACAATCATCTTGCGTTCAAGAGTCCGTTCACGACGATTTACACGCGCCTGATCGAAGGCCCATATCCGAATTACGAGCAGGTCATCCCGAAGGACAACGATCGCTTCGCCATCGCTGACAAGGAAGCGCTCGCGTCAGCGTTGCGTCGCATGGCCACCGTTGCGTCCGACCAGACCCATCGCATCAAGCTTTCGTTCAACGCCGGCATGCTGCGTTTTCAGGTGAACACCCCGGACCTCGGCGATGGCCAGGACGAAATCCCGATTCGCTACGAAGGCGATCCGATGGATATCGGCTTCAACGGCGCATACCTGCTGGAGATCCTGAAGAACATCCCGACCAGTCAAGTGAAGCTGACCTTCAAGGCACCGGAACGTGCCGCAACTGTCGAACCGGAAGGCTGGAGTGATCCGGCCACGTATCTCACGATTCTGATGCCGCTGCGATTGTCAGACTGAACCGACACGCGCAATGCAGTACGCAACGGGACGCCCATCTCAGCGTCCCGTTCTGCGTCAGGGAATGCCGCTCGCGGAGTCCGTCAGTTGCTGCACCATGCGACGCGTCTGCTGTCCATTGGTGAGCGCAATTTCAAGCGATTGCGAGCTGCGCCATGATTGAATGCGGCGCGTCGCGACTGTGACAACGGCCAGCGATTCGCTTGTTCCGGTTCCGGTCAGCGAGACGGTCTGCGTACGCAGCGTCGCGGTTCCTGCGGCACGAATCACCGCACGGCGTTCGAGCAGCACGGTTGCACTGTCCATTCCGCTGAGCGTGCGATAGCTGGCGATCGTGACGGTGGTGACCGGAAGGCCGGCGCGGCAGGTCGTGACTGTCAGCGTGTCGCTCCATTGCCGATCGACGACAAGCGGCACCGGCAACAGCGGCAGCAGCTCTGGCAGCAGACCGGCAAGCGGACGCTCGACGCTGCATGCAGTAGCGCTGTCACCGACCACGCGCGGTCGTCCGCCAGTGAGCGGCGCGGACAGACTGATGCCGTGTGAAAAGGCATCCGCCGCACGACGTATCATGCCGGTGGATATCACGGCGAGCGAATCGAGCGACAGCGTGGCAATCGTGTCGGCGCCCACGCTGATTGCAATGGAGAGAATTGACGTGGTGACGATCGTGTCCACCAGCGCCGGCTGCGGCGCGCGATCGAGTGAGATCACGGCAGTCGACGTCACGCGATAGTGCGCATCGGGCGCATTCTGTGCGCACAATGACGCAACCGGCACGATCGCCAGCAGCGCCACCCGGCTTGCGACGCCGGCTGGGGGCAAAAGACACAACCGACTGCCACGGAACTTCGGCGAGGCTACACTAGGTGCGAACACGAAACGACGTCGTGGGGTGATGAGCGCCGGCCTGTAAGCCGGGTTTTGTCATCACGCGAACGTGATGGATGATCATTCCTCTCGGCGTACAGTCGCCTGCACGCTCCAGCAGCCTACCCGCGTCGTCTTTGTCGGAACGGGTCGTTCCTCGCCGCTTATTTGGCCTTGCTCCAGCTGGGGTTTACCCTGCCGTCACCGTTGCCGGCAACGCGGTGCGCTCTTACCGCACCTTTTCACCCTTGCCCGTTCCGACGCGAACGTCGGCCGTCGGCGGTGTGTTTTCTGTGGCACTTTCCGTCACGCAGCAGTGAACCCGACACTGCCTTGTGCCCAGGCATTACCTGGCAGCCCACCCTTTGGAGCCCGGACTTTCCTCGAGCAGACATCCCTCGCAGGACCCGTCTCGCGATCATCCGGCCGGCACCCATCACCACCACGAACGTACTCCGCCGCTTCGCTGCGCGTCAGCAGCGTCCCCGCACATTCGATGCCGATGCATGCCGGCGTGCATGACCGCGCACTGACGGCCGTGCGCAACTTGCCTTCGACTTCAGCGCGAGGCGATGCCGCATGGCCGAACATCCGCACCACATCATCGGACTCCGCGACGCGGTTCCGGTTCCGGTGACCACAATCCTCACGCCATCGGAGCGCAGCGCCGTCGATGCGGCCGGAGAGGGGCTGTATCGCGCCATGCACCGCTCGTCGCTGGACGAGGTGCGGCGCGACCTGCGCGAGCAAACCGCAAGCGCGGTGCTGCTCTCCCTCGCCTGCTGCACACCGCGCGATGCGATACGGATGGCGGCAATTCTGCGCGAGCATCCGCGTGTGCCTATGATGGGACTCGTCACCAACGCCGATCGGGTGCATCCACAGTCGCTGCTGTCACTCGGGCGGAGCGGGATGCGCATTGTCATCGATGCCCGTGAGTCCGGCGGCTGGCATCTGCTGCGCGAAACCGTCGCCACCGCCGACCGCAGCTCATTCAGCATCGATTCCGCAGTGTCCGATCTGCGCCTTCGTCTGATGGCCGCCGGAACAGACTGTCTCGAATTGCTCGAGCTGTTCTTTACTGCCAAGCCAGCATTGCACAGTGTGCGCAAAGTTGCCGCGCTGGTTGATCTGCACCCGGGCACCTTGATGAGCCGCTTCCAGCGCGCCGGACTGCCGGCGCTGAAACGCTATCTGGATATGGCGAATCTCGTCCGCGCCGCACATCGTCTGCAGGATTCACGGCGATCGATCGCCGACGTTGCTGTCAGCCTGGATTACTCATCACCCCAGAGTTTCGGCCGGCACGTCAACCTGGTGCTCGGCCTCACAGCCTCGGTATTTCGCGCTTCGTACGATTGCGAGGGAATGTACCGGCGATTCTGCGATGAACTGATTACGCCATTTCTCGCTGAACTGATTGCATTCCGGCCGCTGAGGGCCGTGTCAGACGAAGAGCGGTGACGACGGTCAGGTTGCGAGTATCTGCTGCTTCAGTTCCGCCGCGGTTGTAAACGCAATCAACGGAATTCCCTCGGCAGCCAGCGCTTCCCGCGCACCCTCCTCGCGATCGACCAGCGTGAGTGCGCCAATCACCTCGCCGCCTTCACTGCGGATCGCAGCCGCGGCGTTGAGCGCACTGCCACCGGTCGTCATTGAGTCTTCAATCACAACGACCCGATCACCGCGCCTGAACGAGCCTTCGATCCGCTTGCCCATGCCATGATCCTTGGCCTGCTTACGCACCGCAAAACAGCGAATTGGCGCACCGGCCTGTGCGCTGGCATACGCAATGGCGTAGCTCACCGGATCGGCGCCCATGGTCAGCCCGCCAACACTGTCCACCCGCCAGGCACTGTCGATCAGCATGGCATGCGCCAACGGACCCACCAGCACGAGGCCATCAGGACTCATCGTGGTCAGGCGGCAATCGACGTAGAAATCGCTTACGCGACCGGAGGCGAGCGTAAACGTACCGCGGCGCGTCGATCGCGCCGCGAGCAGCTGAACCAGCGCGTCGCGGCGTGGGGGAGTACCCACGGTCAGGTGTCCCGACTTCCGAACAGCCCTTTCACTTTTCCAAACAAGCCGCCGCTTTTCGGTGCCGCCGGCGCCGGCATCGCCAGCAATGCCGACGACAGCGCGGATGCGAAGTCAGTGATTCCCGGATACCGGTCGGTCGGCTGACGGGTGAGCCCCTTCATGACCACGCGCTCCACCTCGTCGCTGAAGGTCAGGCCCGGCACCGCTTTGTTGAGCGGCGTTGGCGGCTGCGTCAACAGCTGCGAGAGCATGTCACGGGTGCTGCGTGCCGTGTACGGATGCACGCCCGTGAGCAGGAAATAGGCGATGGTTGCGAGACTGTACTGGTCGGCCGACGGCCCCACCAGCACGCCACTCAATGCCTCCGGTGCCACGTACAGCAGCGTCCCGACGAAAAACCCGTCGCGAGTGAGGCGCTGGTCGTTGCCCTGCTCGGGTTCGGCGGCGATCCCGAAGTCGAGCAGGCGAACGCGATCGTTCACACTGTCGTACATCAGGTTTTCCGGCTTCAGATCGCGGTGGACGATGCCCTGTCGATGCGACGCGTCCACCGCGGCCGCGATCTGCCGCACGATGCTGGCAACCTGCTCGCGCGGAAACGCGCCGGTCCGCTTTGCGACCTTCTCCAGCAGTTCGCCGGGCGCCCACTCGATGGCCAGGTACTTCAAGCCATCCGCCGCACCTATCTCGATCGTACGTACCACGTTGGGATGTACGACTCGCAGCCCAAACTCGGCTTCGCGCTCGAAGCGAATCACCGCTGTGGGGTCATTCCGCAACTTGGTGCGGAGAACCTTCAGAGCGACGATGCCATGCGCCGGATGCGACGCGCGATACACCATCGCGGTCCCGCCTTCGCCTACCATGTCCTGCACCGCATACTCTGCGATGACTGATCCCACCAGTGCGTCTCGAGTCACGGGGGGAAGCCTACGTGGCGAGAGGGAAGGCGGCAAGCGCACAGCCCGTCTGCCCAGTGTGGTGAGGTAGAAGGTCACAGCAAAAGAAGGGCCGAGGAATTTTGGGGGCTGGCAAGGCGAAAACCGCAGCGATACCGGTAGGTATCGCGAGGATTTTCAACGCCGCCAGGCGACAAAAGGCACGGCAATTCTGCTGCGACCTTCTATTTCACCACACTAGAGCGCAACCAATGATCCGCTGCGCGTGTACCGTATCTTGCGGTGCGCTGGAACACTTCAAACTGGTTACTCACGCGTGAGCGCGGCGGACGTCATGGGACAGCAGGTGTCAGAACTTTTCGGACGCGGTGCACGGCGTCTCTGTCTGGGAATGCTCGGCGTCGCCGTCGCGGCGTGCGCGTCGGGCCAGCCGAGCGTTGGCACCGCACCCCGCAGCGGGCCTCCACCCGGCGATGGTCCGGCAAGCATCCGTCGCGGCGATATCGTGGCGCAGACCGACATGCTCAAGCTGCAACAGGGCCTGGGACTGCTCGCCAACGGTCTGCCGATGCCCTTCTCCGGATCGATCGCGATGCTGCCCGGACCGAAGCCGGACAGTTCGCTGGTGATCGTCTCGCTGTCGCTGCCGACTCAGGCGTTTTCCTTCACGCGCGAGAACGACCGCTTCAAGGCGTCGTACATCGTGGCGGTCGAAGCGCGACAGAGCGGCACCGTGGTGGCGCGCATCGAGTCGAACCAGACCGTCCGCGTCGTGAGCTTCAAGGAAACGCAGCGCGCCGATGAGAGTGTGCTGTTTCAGCAGCAACTGCTCGTGCCTCCCGGTGCGTACACAATCGGCGTGCTGGTACGCGACGGAAACACGTCGCGGTCCGGTACGCAGGAGAAGGAATTGACGGTGCCGAGGTTTGGTGGTCGGCCCTCCACTCCGATCATTGCCGTCGAAGCGACGCCGCGAAGCACTGCCGCAACTGGACCGGACATTCTCGCAAACGCGCGCAGCACGATGGTGCTCGGCCGTGATGCAGAGTTGCCGCTGTACATCGAAGTGCGCGACTCGTCGCCGGCGGGGGTGCCAATGAACGTCGCCATCCGCGATGACCAGGGAAACGCACTCTGGCAGGACAGCGTGGTGCTGCCACATCGCGGTGATCTGGCCAGCGCAGTCGTCCGTATTCCCGTTGCGGTGCTTGGAGTCGGCATCGTGCAGGCAGCCGTCTGGCGCACCGGTCAGGCCGATACCGTCACGCAACCGGTGCTCATCAGCTTCGGCGACGATCTGCCGGTGGCGTCGTTCGACGAGATGATCAATTACCTGCGCTTCTTCGCCAGCAACTCGCGAGTGAATGCGCTCAAGACCGGTACTCCGCAGCAACGTGCAGTCGCCTGGGCTGCGTTCCTGCGCGAAACGGATCCAATCTCGATCACGCCACAGAACGAAGCATTACGCGACTATTTTCAACGCATCCGCGTTGCCAACGAACGCTATCGCGATGATGGATCTGCTGGCTGGCTGACGGATCGTGGCATGACGTATGTCGCACTCGGCGAACCGGATCAGGTGCTCGACAATAACAACCAGAGCCAGTCGGACCTCTCCATTGGGCAGAGGGGACGCGTGCAGGCGTGGGATTACACGAGCGAACGGCTGCGCCTGATCTTCCAGGACCAGAGCGGGTTTGGTCGCTGGCGGTTTTATGGATCGGCCGCGGCTGATTTTCAGTCGGCACTCCAGCGACACCTGAACCGATGACGTTGCCGAGCGTTTCGCGTGGGCGTGAACTGCCGCGCAAGACGCTCCATCTGACGACCGCCGTGGTGCCGCTCGGCCTGTGGCTCGGCGTTCCTCAACGCTTCGTGGCGGCGGTCATGCTGGCGCTCTTCGGAATTGCGTGCGTGGTGGAGTTCGCGCGCCGCCGTTCTGCTGCGGTGGCAACGACGTTCGATGCCACGGTTGGCCTCATGCTTCGTCCGCACGAATCGGTGCGCGGCATCACTGGCGCCACCTGGCTGCTGGCGGCGTTTGCGCTGGCCACGATTGCGGCGCCACTGCCGGCGGCGATCGCAGCCACCTGGGCCGGCGCGATCGGGGATAGTTCGGCGGCAATCGTTGGCACGGCGTGGCAACGTGCGCGCGGTGGTGCGGGGAAGTCGGCCGCGGGCAGCATCGCCTGTGCGGTCACGACCGCCATCGGTGCGTGGTCGCTGGCGGGGTTCAGTGCTGCGGCCGCAGCGATACTGGGCGCGCTCGCGGCCGTCGTGGAGCGGCCGGCGATGGCGCTCGATGACAACGTCCGGGTGACGCTTGGCGTGGCGCTGGCGGCCGTGCTCCTGCGCGCGCTGTAACCACGCAAACGGCCGCTCTGCGCGGGATACATTTGCCGCATGACTGCGCCCACCGAACCCACGTCGCCACGACTGTTTCTGATCGACGGCTACGCGTTGATCTATCGCGCCTTCTTCGCGCTCATCAACCGACCGCTGAAGACCAGCCACGGCGTGAATACGTCGATCGCATGGGGCATTGCGACCTTTCTCAATCGGCTCGTGAAGCAGCACAAGCCGGAGTATCTGTGCTGGGTGCACGACTCGGGCGCGACGTTCCGCGACGAGATGTACGCCGACTACAAGGCGACACGCGAGAAGCTCACCGATGATCTGCAGGCAGACTTCGATCGCGGACTCGAACATGTGCGGTCATTGCTCAAGGCATATGACACGCCGATCGTGTCGCTTGAAGGTTTCGAGGCCGACGACGTCATCGGTTCGCTCGCGCGGCAAGGCGTAGATGCAGGGCTGAACGTGGTGGTTGTTTCAGGTGACAAGGATTTCCATCAGCTGGTGCGACCGGGTGTGTGGCTGCTGAATCCGGGACGCGGCGGTCCGGCGAGTGTGGATGAACACTGGGTCGGCGTGGAAAACGGCAGCGAACGGCTTGGCGTGCCACCCGAACGCACGATCGATTTTCTGGCGCTCGTCGGTGATGCATCGGACAATGTGCCCGGCGTGAAAGGCATCGGTGAAAAAGGCGCGCAGGAATTGATCAGCGAGTACGGCGATCTTGAAAACATTCTCGCCAACGTCGCGAAGATCACTAAGAAGCGTCCACGCGAAGCGCTCGAACGGCACGAAGCGGAAGCCCGGTTGTCGAAGGCGCTGGTGACGATCCGCACCGACTGCCCGGTCTCACTCGACGTTGACCGGCTGCGATTTCATGAGCCGCACACATCGGTGTTGCGCCAGGTGTACGTGGAGCTTGAGTTCACGTCGCTCGCGCGCCAGCTGGGCGATGACTCCTCGGGCACTGCGGTGGTGGCACAGGGAAGCGCGACGTCCGCAGCGGTAGCCAGCGATGCTGCGCCACTCGATGTCATAGCGATGGATGCGCCGCCGGCGATGCCTGTCAGCTATCGCACCGTCAGCACGGTCGAAGCGCTGCATGCTCTGGTACAACGCTGCCGCGAAGTGAAGGCAATCGCGTTTGACACTGAGACAGCGGTGGATCCGGACTGTCCGATTCCGATCAATGCGATGCGCTCGCGGGTGGTCGGCGTCGCGATTGCGACAGCGCCAGGCGAGGCCTGGTATCTGCCATTTGCACACGCACACGCCGGCGCCGCGCAGGGCGATCTGCTTGATCCCGAGGCCCACCAGATCATTGCAGCCCCGGAGAATCTTCCGCCGCTCGACAGCGAGGCGTGCAAGCCGCTGGTTGCGATGCTTGAAGATGATGCGGTGAAAAAGATCGCGCAGAATGCGAAGTACGATATGCTGGTGCTGCGCCGCGCCGGCATCACGCTGCGCGGCCTGGTGTTTGACCCGATGCTGGCAAGCTACGTGCTGGATCCGGGACGGCGATCGCACGGACTCGACGCGCTGGCGCTCGATATCTTTCAGCACCGCATGATTCCGTACGACGAAGTCACGGGTAAGGGTCGAAACCAGATCACGTTCGATCGCGTGCCGGTTGACGTGGCAACGAACTACTCCGCCGAAGACGCGGATTTCACGCTGCGACTGTTCGAATACTTCGATCCACTGATCGAGCAGGCCGGAGCGCGGGCGTTGCTGGATGGTATCGAGCTGCCGCTGGTGAGCGTGCTGGCTGACATGGAGTGGGCAGGAATGTCGATCGACCTGAAGTGGTTCGCATCGCTGAAGGAGCGTTTCACGATTGAACGACAGCGCGTGGAACAGCAGATCTACGTTGCGGCGGGCGAGACCTTCAACATCAACTCGAATCCGCAGCTGCGCGTGATCCTGTTCGCAAAACTCGGCCTGCCGGTAAAGAAGAAGACCACCACCGGTCCGTCCACCGACGCCAGCGTGCTGCAGGAACTGGCCGACGAAGGACATGAGCTGCCGGCGCTGCTGATGGAGTATCGCGAGATCTTCAAACTCGAAGGCACGTACCTCGATTCGCTGCCAACGCTGGTGGATCCGCGCGATGGTCGCGTGCATACCACGTTCAATCAGACCGTGGCGGGAACGGGACGACTGTCGTCCACCGATCCGAACCTGCAGAATATCCCGATCCGTCGTGAACTGGGTCGGCTGATCCGGAAGGGATTCGTCGCGTCACCAGGCTCGCGACTGCTGGCAGCGGATTACTCGCAGATCGAGTTGCGACTGCTGGCGCACCTGTCGCAGGATCCGGCGTTCGTGTCGGCTTTCCGCGCCGGTGGGGATATTCACAAGCAGACCGCCAGCATCATTTTCGGTGTGCCGGTTGATTCCGTCACCAGCGAAATGCGGGCGCGCGCCAAGACCATCAACTTTGCCACCATCTACGGGCAGGGCGCACGCGCGCTCAGCCTGCAGCTGAAGATCAGTTTCGCCGAGGCCAAGGAATTCATCGCGACGTACTTCGAGCGCTTCGCCGGAATCAGGGCATTCCTCGACTCGCAGGTGATGCACGCGCGTGAGCACGGGTACGTGCAGACGATCTTCGGCCGCAAGCGATTCATTCCCGAGGTGCAGGACCGGAATTTCAACACCCGCGCTTTCGGTGAGCGCGTGGCGCAGAACTCACCGCTGCAGGGATCGGCGGCCGATCTGATCAAGATTGCGATGCTGAAGATTGCTGCACGACTTCCAGCGGACGGACATGGTGCGAAGATGCTGCTGCAGGTGCACGACGAATTGGTGTTCGAGGTGCCGGAGCACGAGCTTGAAACGGTGCGCGCGCTGGTGGTGCATGAGATGGAGCACGCGGCCGAATTGAGTGTGCCGCTGGTGGTGGCCACCGGATTTGGCGACAACTGGCTCGATGCGAAGTGAGTGACGGCGTCGCGCGTGTGTCGCGCGCTGCGGGAACGCCGCCGTGGCGCGAGTTCGCAGCGCGGCGCGATGGCATGATCTACGCCATGGAAGGCGGTCTCTGGCTGCACCGCCACGTCTGGTACGGAACGGCCATGGCGCACCTCGTAAGCACCAATCGCGCGGCGTTGCTCGCCTATGGCGAATCGGTGGGCCTGCCGGCACACAGGCTTCAGGCCAAACCACTCAAGGATCCGCGCACCGGCGAGCGACGCGACGCATGGCACTGGGATCTGGTCGGCCGCAACCTGCCACCGCCAGTGTAGCGCGACACACGCGTGTCAGGCCTTCTCGGCCGCCGCCTTCATGGCGGCCAGTCCTTTGTCGAAATCACCACCGATCATTTTGTCCATGGTGATGAAGACCTGCATGACCTTTGAAACAAACGGCGACGGACCGTACATCGCCCAGGTCACTTTCGTCGAGTCACCCTGCTGCGCCAGTGCGTACTCCGCCGTACTGCTGCTGGCGATCGGCTTCAGGAAGTCGAGTTTCATTTTCACGAGCGACGGCGACGTGGCCTCGAGAATTTCCATCCGACCGGCACCGGCCTTGGCGTTGCCGCTCCATTAATAGACCGCACCCTTGCCGCTTGGTGCGCCAGTGATCGAGCGCTGCATGTTGGGATCGAGATGCTCCCACGGTGACCAGACGCCGAAGTTGTGGAAGTCGTCTATCAGTCCGAAGACTTTTTCGGGCGGCGCCTTGATCGTGATCGAGCGCTCAACGCGGAACGTGCCCGGACTGAATGCCGCGCGGATCAGGAATTGCTACATCGCGGGGGACTCCGACGCGATACTCACCGCCTCATCGCGAAGGCTGAAGAGCTCCGAGCGCAGCTTGAGCTGCAGGCCTGGATCCTCGCGAAAGTGCCGCCACGCCATCGCCCGTTGTCCGATCTGTCGCAGGCGCTCGGAATACCGCAGATCCCACGACGCGCTCGGCACCAGCGAGGCTGCGTAGAGCGTCGCCCACCATGGACCGGCCGCTCGCAGCACAATGAGCGCCTGCGCCGCGTAAAAAACCGGAATCACGATGATGCCGAGCACAATCGTGTGCATTGCCAGCTGTGACCGGGCGGTGGCGGTGCGCTCGCCAAGCCACGTCGCGAGCGTGAACGGAACGAAGTGATTGATCCGACCCCAGATTGCGAACGGCACACCTACCGCGGCCAGCAACAGCTCGCGAAAGACAAAACGTCCGGCGGCAGGCAGCCGCGTATCGAGCGCCACATCGTCGAGTCGGATGCCCAGCTTCGTTGCGGTGCGACGGAGCGCCAGAAGTCGACGCTGCAGATGGCGCACCCGCTCCTCCAGTGCCGGCGCAAGATCGCCACGATCAAGCTGCTGCCGGATTGTATCGGCCCGCCGCGCCACGGCGATTTTGGCCTCGATCGGCGCGTCGGGATCACCGAGTGGCCGGATGTCCTCGGTTGTGGCGGCGAGCACGGTCGCGAGGTCGAGCGCTGCGTCGGCATCATCGTCGTCATCGAAATTCAGCGTCACCGCGTGCAGTCGTTTCGCGATTTCAGTCGTGAGATACTCGACCTGCGCCTGTTCGGGCGTGAGTGCGTCCATCACCATCGGTTGGCCGACTTCCACCAGCACGCGCGATCGCAACCCGTCCTTGCGCTCATAGTTGATGCCGATCGGGACGATGGCCACGCCGCGCACGCCGACGTCACGCGCGGAGAGTGCAATGCGGGCCGTGCCGGTTTTGATCGGCGCCAGCCGCGGTTCGTCCCAGCTGCGTCCTTCGGGAAAGATCAGCACCATCTCTCCCGCCGCCAGCGCGCCGTGAATTGCCGCAAATGCATCGGCGTTGCGCAAGCTCTGCGCCGGCCGCGCAGCAGCCGATGCTCGCTCGTCCTGCGTTCGTCGCAATGGCACCACGCGCATGTGGCGGAGGAACGCGTTCGCGATCGGGTGTTCGAACAGCGTTGCCTTGCCGGTGAACGTGAGTTGTCGCGGCGCAATCAGGCCGGCGAAAATCGCGTCCATCAGTTCGTTCGGATGATTCACCACCAGCAACACCGGCCCGGTGCGCGGAATCCGGTCAGCGCCGTCGAATTTCACCTCGCGGTAGTACCACCGCACTGCGATGCGTGCGATTGCAGCGAGCAGCCGATAGCTGAATGATTCCCGCTCAGGCGGCACTGCGATCGGGTCGGATCGTTGCCTTGTCCGCTGCACGAGCCGCTGCTGCGCCGGCCTTCTCGTCAACCATCAGCAGCAGCCAGGCTCCGACCACGAAGAACGCGATCACCGATAGAATCGCCACGCGGCTGCTGCCGGCAACCTGCGCAGCGACGGCGAATAAGAGTGGCCCAAGAATGCCGCCGAATTTTTCGAACACGCTGAAGAATCCAAAGAACTCGCCGCTCTTGTGTTTCGGAACCAGCGTTGCAAAGAGCGAGCGGCTCAAAGCCTGCGTGCCTCCCTGTACCAGTCCGACCGCGACCGCCAGTATCCAGAAATCACGCGCCGTTTTCAGGAAGTAGCCGAAGACGCAGATGCCGGTGTAGACGAGCAATCCGAAAAAGATCGATCGTTTCGCGCCGAACTTCCCCGCCAGCGATCCGAACGCAAAGGCGGCCGGAATGCCGATGAACTGGACCAGCAGAATCGCCGCGATCAGCTGTCCCTGATCGATCCTGAGTTCGGTGCCATACACGCTGGCCATCTTGATGATGGTCTGAATGCCGTCGTTGTAGACGGTGAACGCGAGCATCATCACAAATGCCTGCCGATAATCGCGCAGCTCACGCAGCGTGGTGCCGAGCCGGTGAATCGACGCGCGGATCGGAGCAGTCCGTGTTGCCTCATCCGCCTCGAGTCCGGCTGGCGGTTCGGCGACGCTGCGAAGCACCGGAATGGCAAACGCCAGCCACCAGATCGCGACGGCAATGAAGCTGAGTCTCACCGGCAACGTCGCCTGCGATGACGTCAGACCGCTGCCGTGCGGCAGACCGGCGAGTTCGGGTTTCTGGATGATGAGCAGCGTCACCGCCAGCAGCAGTCCACCGCCGATGTAGCCGAGCGCGTAGCCGGCGGTCGACACGCGATCGATCTCTGACTCGTCGGCGATGTGCGGCAACAGCGCTTCGTAGAACGTCATGCTGCCGGTTGCGCCGGCCAGCGCCAGGATGAACGTCACGGCAGCATAGACCGCGTCGCCGCGCTGAATGAAGTACATGGCGGCTGTGGCGCCGGCACCCAGCAGCATGAAGGCGACGAGAAACTTCTTTTTCGCCGCCTTGAAGTCGGCCAGCGCACCAAGAATCGGCGCCAGTATCGCAATGAGCACGGCGCCGATGGTGTTCACGTACCCCCACCACGCCGACGCCCGTTCCGAGTCCACGCCTGACAGGGCGACCTTCACGAAGAAGATCGGGAACACGGCTGTCATGATGATGGTCTGCGCCCCGGAGATGCCCCAGTCATACATGGCCCACGCCCGCAGCTCGCGACGATGGAGCCCAAGCGCATTCAGCCAGCGTGGCGCCGCACGCTCATCGGGGGACTGTCCGGCACTGGGCATGAAACTCGGCGCTGAGATGAGCGAGAGACGCGTTGGGTACGGTAATCGCCCGCGTCGGGTTCGGCATTGCGTTGCCGCGGGATTCACTGACCCTATCTTTGTGCCATGTCGCCGAAAAGTCCGCGCGTGAGACACCGCAGTGCCGCACGCCCGCTGTTCATGTGCGCCGCACTGGCGTCACTGGCGTCCTGTACCAAGGATCAACCGGAGCCACGTGTCGCCGCTAATGTGCCGGCGGTCGCTCCAATGACGAAACCAACCGATTCGGTGGCAGCAGTTGTGCGCGAACGGTGGAATGTGGGCGATGGAACAGCCATCTACATCCCGGGTGAAGGCGGTCTGGCGCAGGTTATTCTGCCACCAGTGCTGGACGACAGCGTGCCGAAGCCGGGCGCGGTGGAGATGCCGAGCGGTGCTGCGCCAGCCTCAGTTGATCTCTTCTCGCCGGCGGGACGCATCGGTACGGTCGGACTTGGCGAATACTCCGCTGCGAAGCAGCCGGCAGTGGTTGCGGGCTGCGACGCGTGGCCCGTGGTTCCCATTCGTGCCGCAGCCGGAACGGCATTTCAGGGATGGCGAATTGCATTGCAGGCCGGTGTTGCCGAGCCGCTCCACGCCGACTCGATCGGTGCCGTTGCGCGAAAAGATTCAGCCGATCTCGTCGTGCAAATCAACAGGGCGGCCGCACGTCTTCCGCTCGACAGTGCCAGCGTTCTTGCTCGCGTGCCATTTGGCGTCACCAAAGCCTACAGGCTGCGACTTCCTGGTGACGTCGATGCGATCATCGCAGTGGTGGAACGGCGCCTGAACGTGGAGGCGTCTCCTCGCGTCGAGCGCACAGTGCTTGTTCTCGAACGACCAGCCGGCGCGCCGACGTACAACGCCGTGTGGCGCGACACGCAGTACGCCGCAGAGGACGACCTCATCGCCGTTGACCTGCTCGGCGTTGTGCTGCTGAAAGACGAGAATCGACCGACGGTTTTCCTTGGTCTCGACTTCGGCGACGGTACGCGCGTTCAGATGTTGCAGCGAACGAGCAGCAAGACCTGGCGCCTCCGCTGGGCCAGCGCGTATACGGGCTGCTGATGGTTCGCTGAACGCGCGCCAGAGCCGACTGTAGCATCGCGGCGGTCAGTCAGCGTTCTCCTCTCGCCGGCCCAGCGATTGTGGTGCACGATATCGCCCAGTGGTGAATGCCAGCGCGACGAGTGTCAGAGCGTAGGGCAGCGCCAGGAAAAGCTGATACGGAAGATGCAGATCAAGCGCCTGAAAAAGAAACTGAAGCGCGCTCGCCATCCCAAATATCAGCGCCGCTATCGCAGCACCAACGGGATGCCATCGCCCTAGTGCCACGATTGCAATCGCAACGAAGCCTCGGCCGGCCGACATACCTTCGGCGAACGTTCCGACTTGCGCAAGCACCAAAGCGCCGCCGGCCAGACCACCGCAGAGGCCGCCGAACAAGACAGCAACGGTCTGGAGGCGAGCCGGTGAAACACCGGCCGCTCTGGCCGCCGCTGCATTCTCGCCGGTTGCACGCAGCGACAGACCGGCATGTGTGCGATAAAGCCACCACCATACTCCGGGCACGAGGAGCGCAGCGAGATAGGTGGGAAGCGGTTGGTTGAAGAGCGCCGAACCGACGAGCGGCACGTCTCGCAGGATGGGTATGCCGATCGGTGGGAGGGTCGGCGCCGTGAGCGCGGCACCGGTGTCGCCGTACAGCACGCGATAGAGCGTGCTGGTGAGGCCGAGCCCGAGCATTGTGAGCGCGGTTCCCGTGATGATCTGGTCGGCGGCGAGCCCGACCGCGACGACTGCGAAGACGACGGTGATTGCGATGCCAGCGACGCCGGCAATGGCTAGCCCGGCTGGGGCTCCGAACGCGGTGGAACCGACCATTCCGGCAAAGCAACCGGCGATGATGGCGCCTTCCAGGCCGACATTGATGATCCCGCTACGCTCGGCCACCGTCTCGCCGAGGGCCGCCAGAAGAAGGGGCGTGGCGTTGCGGATGGAGGCGCCGAGGAAATCGGCGGTGGTCTGAGCGATCATCTGGTGTTCGCTGCGGCTGCGGGATCGGCGACCGTCGGCGGGGTCCCCCCCCGATTCAAACGTGCAGCTTTTCCGACGCGACCTCCAAGCCACTCCGATGCCACCAGCACCAGAATCATGCAGGCCTCAACCACACCAACCATGCCCGCCGGCACCTGCGCATCCCGCTGCATTGCACTCGCACCCGCTTCCAGCGCCCCGAAAGTCAGCGCTGAGCCAATCGCCTTCACCGGATCAAGCCGTGCCAGCAATGCGACCGCAATCGCCGTGAAGCCATATCCCGGCGAGAGATTTTCATAAAGCGCGTACGTGACGCCGGTCACCTCCACGGCGCCGCCCAATCCGGCCAGCGCACCGCTGGCAACGAAGGCCATCAGCGTGACTCGCACGACATCGATACGACCGGCGCTGGCGGCGGCGCTGGCGTTCGCGCCGGTCATCCGCAACCGAAAGCCGGAAGCGGTGCTCCTCAGAAACCACGCCAATCCGAGGGCCGCCATCACAGCCAGCACGACGCCGGCGTGGAGTCGGCTTCCGACGATCAGTTTCGGCAGTCGCTGCGCCTGATCGATCAGCGCCGACTGCGGGAACGTGTGCGTCGGTTCCTGCAGCGCTCCGCGTACGAGTATCCCCGTGATATTGAGCGCGATCACGTTCAGCATGATCGTGCTGATCACCTCGAGCACCCCAAAACGCAGCTTGAGCAAAGCGGCAATCGATGCCCAGAATCCTCCCGCGATCACGCCCGCAATCAGCGCGAGCAGCAATCCAGCGAAACCGGAGGCGTGCGGCACCGCCAGCGCGACCGCGGTGGCGGCGGCGGCACCCATCAGCAACTGTCCTTCGGCACCGATGTTGAGGATTCCAGCGCGGAATGCGACGGCAACCGCGAGACCGGCGAACAGGAGAGGTGTGGCGCGCACGAGTGTTCCGGATGCCAGCACTGACCAGGAACCGAAGGCCCCTTGCCACAGGGCAGTGAGCGCGTCTGAGACCGGGTACCCGCTGACCCACAGCAGCGCCGCCAGGACGAGCAGCGCCAGTAATCCGGCGAGCGCCGGTTCCAGAAATGCGCGCATCACGCGAAGCGTCATGCTGACGCCCCGAGCATTGCTCGGCCCACTACATCGCGGTTGAGCGGCACGGGATTCAGTTGCCCCGACGCGACGACCACGACCCGGTCTGCGAGCTGCAGAACTTCATCGAGATCGCTGCAGTACACGACCACCGCAGTGCCCGCATCGCGTGCGTCTCGCAGCGCCGCATGCACATCGGATGTTGCCCGGATGTCGAGGCCGCGCGTCGGGTTCTCAACTACCAGGGCTGCCGGCGCATCCGCCAGTTCGCGGCCGAGCACCAGCTTCTGCTGATTGCCACCTGACAGCGTGCGCATGATTGCGGTAGCGCCATCGGCCCGCACATCTCGCGCACGGAGCATCGCCGCGGTCGTCGCGCGAAGTCCGGGCCAGTCGATCACGCCGCGACGAAGGCTCGCGCCGCGCAATGCAACATTTTCGGTCAGCGACGCGTCGAGGACGACGGCGTCACGGTGACGATCCTCTGGCACGAAACCGACGACAGGCGGGCGGGTCACGGATCCAGATGATGGTGTCGCGCGGCCGGCAAGAATTCGCAGCAGCTCATGCTGCCCGGCGCCTTCGATTGCTGCAACCCCCACGATTTCTCCGGCACGCACGATCAGCGATACATCGCGTAGTCGCGCCACGCCTGACGCGTCAAGCATCGCGACAGCAGACAGTTCGAGCACGGTTTTGCCAACCGATGCTGTGCTGTGTGTGCCGCGCATCGCGAGTGTATTCGCTCCTTCGCCGAGCATCGCGGTCGCGAGCTGTCTCTCGTCCAGGTCCTTTGCCACTGCGGTAAGCACGGTGCGGCCGCGACGCAGCACGGTGACCCGATCGGCTACGCTCAACACCTCGCGCAGCTTATGCGCGATCAGCACAACCGCACCGCCACGCTCGGCGAAACGGCGCGTCCACGCCAGCAGTTCCGCGGCTTCCTGTGGTGAGAGCACTGCCGTCGGTTCATCAAGAATCAGCGTTCGCGTTTTCCGCGACAACGCCCGCACGATTTCGAGGCGTTGCTGCGCTCCAACGGGGAGATCACGCACGCGTGCGTCCGGGTCGAGCAGCAGGCCGGATTCGCGCCCGATGCGTTCGATATCTCTGGTTGCCTGCCTGAGGTCCAGTGAACCCGTTCCGCCCATTGCAACGTTTTCGGCTACTGTCATCGCATCGATGAGCGCGAAGTGTTGCTGCACCATGCCGATCCCGTGCAACATCGCGTCGCGGGGCGAACGCAGTGACACAGCTCGGCCGTCGATGGAGAGCGCGCCGCTATCGGCGCGGTCGAGTCCAAACGCGATCTTCATGAGCGTTGACTTGCCCGCACCATTTTCACCGAGCAATGCATGCACTTCACCAGGGGCGACGGCGAGTGATGCGCCATCGAGCGCTATCACGGGACCGTAGGATCTCCTGATTGCGTCGAGCGCCAGACGAGGCGCTGCGGTGGTCACAGGCCGGTGGGCGCCGGAAGGAAGGACCACGGAAGATTCCAGCGTTCCGCGATTGCGGTGGCCAACGCTTGCACGCCGAGCGTTTCGGTAGCGTAATGACCGGCATACATCACAACCAGGTTCAATTCTTCGGCATCGATGGCAGTGTGGTGCGGGCCCTCGCCGACGACGAGTGTGTCGGCGCCCAGGGAAACCGCTTCACGGATCGAGTCGCTGGTAGCACCGCCGCCGGTGCAGATCGCAATCACGTGCGAGCGGCGGTCTGTGGCATGCGGTGTGATAACGGCGTGGTGATTGTGCGTTGCGGAAAAATCGCGAACGCGTTGTGCCAACTCTTCCGTGCTGCACTCGGACCTTGCAATTACTCCTGTCGGAACGCCCTGGTATGCCAGCCAGGTTGACGACGGTGTGAGTTGCAGTGCGCGAGCGAGAAGGGCGTTGTTACCGAGCGTCGGGTGGCGATCGAGCGGCAGGTGGGAGCTATACACGGCGATATCGTTGTCGAACAACAGCTTCTGCTTTCTGTAGAGCGCGCCCCGGATGGGTTGTGCACCCGCCCAGAACAAGCCGTGATGAACGATGAGCAGATTGGCGCCGCTGGTGACGGCCTGTTCGACGCTGCGCAGTGACGAATCAACCGCGGCAGCAATGCGTTTCACGGGTCCGACGTGAGCCAACTGCAGTCCGTTCTCGGCCCCCGCGTAATCGGGTGTCGCGTCGGTCTGCAGCAGGTCATCCAACCACGGCACGATTTCGTCGAGCGTGGCGTGAAGCGGTGGCGGGTTCAAGGCGCGACAGCAGCGGGGGGAGTGGGCGCGGTGAACGAGCCCGCCACGAAGAGCTTTGTGACTGAGTCGACTGCGGCGAGCGCGGTTGCCGGAATCTTTGCGCGCAGCGCTGGATTGATAACGAGTTTAACGACGTCGGTATTCATGCCGAGCGAAATGACACGGGGCTTGAAGTTTCCCGCCTTGACTTCGCGCGCGACAAGGAGAAATGCGTGCGGGAGATCGATGACAACGCTTCCGAGCGTGACTTCTGGAGCAAGTGCGTTCTGGTCGCTATTCGCTCCGAATATCCGCACGCCTTTCGATTCGCGGACGGCCTGAAAGATTCCAAGGCCTGCGGCATCGGCGTTCTGGAAAATCACGTCGACGCCACGCCCGATCTGGGCCAGTGCCTGTTCCTTGCCTGCGCTGGCATCGTCCCAGTTGCCGATATAGGAGGCGATGACCTTGACTCTGGAATTCACCGATTTCGCGCCCTGCTCGAAGGCGTAGAAGCTGCGTTTCACGGGCGGGATTTCCTGACCGCCGATGACGCCGATAGTGCCCGTTCTGGTGGTGGCGCCGGCGACGATTCCAGCCAGGTATGCACCATCCTCGAAGGCGAACTCAAGTCCGGCGATGTTGGGGCCGGTCCTGTTGCCTGAGGTGGTGACATAGATGGTTTTGGGGAACGCCGGACCGACGCGTTGTGCCGCGTCCTGATATTCGAAGCCGTGACCAAAGACGAGGGAGTAGCCCTGTTCGCCATAGAGTCGAAAATTCTCGTCGAACTCTGCCGGAGTTTTTGTCTGGATGTGGCTGATTTTCGCGCCGAGTGAATCTTTAATGCGCATCAGCCCCGCGAATGCGCCGCCGTTCCACGCCTGATCGGAGACCGGTCCAGGTGTCAGGAGTGCAACGCGCAGTCCGCCGCCGGCGGAAACGGCGGAATCCGAAGACTTGGACTTGGCCGGTGAGCAGCCGAGGAGCGAAAGGGAGACGAGAGTCGCCAAAAATGTGGAAAAGCGAACGCCGGCTACTGTTTCTGTCTTGTAAGTCATTGTTGTGTAATGATTTACGTTGTTGTGCAGAACCTTCGGGTTGTCGACACGGAAGCGGTCCGGTTGCGTTCCAGGAAATATGACTGACGCGAATCAATCGGCTGAATCAGCCCCAAGAATGAGGTCCAGGACTCGAGCCAGATCGTCGTTCGAGTAGAAGTGGATCCGGAGTTCGCCTCTGGTCGACTTCCCCTTGCCAAGGCGAACGCCGACATCGGTCTGCAGGTGTCGTCGGAGCCGATCTTCGATTGACCGTGACGCCGGCGAGGCGATGGCGCGTGGTTTCCCGGCAGTCGACTTTGCGCCGGCCTTGCGCGTTGGAGCCGCCTGTACCCGTCGCTCGACATCGCGGACACTGAGACCTTTCGAGGCAGCTTCACGGGCCAGCTCGGTCATGGCACGATCGTCGGCCAGGCCAAGCAGGGCACGGGCGTGGCCGAGTGCGATGGAGCCATCGCTGAGCAAACGGCGGACGGCAGCGGGGAGGTGAAGCAATCGGAGGAGGTTTGCGACGGTTGATCGATCCTTTCCGACGACTTCGCCGACCTGTGCGTGCGAGAGTGCGAACTCATCGACGAGCCGTTTATAGCCTTCTGCTTCTTCGAGCGGATTGAGATCGGTGCGCTGCAGATTCTCGATGAGCGCGAGTGTCAGGAGCGTCTTGTCGTCGATGGATCGTACGATGGCCGGAATTTCAGTCCAGCCGAGCGCTGAGGCGGCGCGAAACCGTCGTTCGCCGGCGATGAGCTCGAAGCCCGCTCCGGACGTTGCCGGTCTGACGGTGATCGGCTGCAGGAGCCCTGACGTCTTGAGAGACGCCTGGAGTTCGGCGAGCTCGTCGAGCCTGAACTCCTTTCGAGGCTGGTAGGGGTTTGGCCTGATCTCGCTGAGTCGCACGTGCTGGAGTCCCGCGCTGGTCGCGTGGTCGCCGGTTGAGGCAGCGGCGTTTCTTGGTTCCGGGGCCTTCATGGCGAGGAGTGCTTCCAGCCCTCGTCCGAGGCGTCGCGGTTGTTCAGAGGGCATGGTCGGATCCTTGGGCGTCGGTCTGGCGCGTGCGGGAATAGTGCAGCGGTGAATGCGTGTCAGCGATCGGCGCGTCGGGAGGATCCGGTGGAGTCGGGAGCGGAGCGGTGGCGGGCGATGAGCTCCTTTGCGACCGCCATGTAGGCTTGTGCTCCGACAGAAGCCAGATCGTAGAGGATGATCGGTTTACCGAAGCTGGGCGCTTCGGCGAGTCGGACATTTCGCGGCACGACACTTTCGAAGACTTTGGGTCCGAAGTATTCCCGGGCGTCGGTGGCGACCTGCCGTGAGAGGTTGAGTCTCGCGTCATACATGGTGAGCAGGACGCCGTCGATACCGAGTCCCGGGTTGACGTTGCGCTGAACCAGGTGGACGGTATTGAGGAGCTGCGACAGTCCTTCAAGTGCGTAGTACTCGCACTGCACAGGGATGAGCAGGGCATCCGCGGCGGCGAGCATATTGACGGTGATGAGGCCCAGCGATGGGGGGCAGTCGATCAGGATGTAGTCGTACTCGTCGCGGATTTCGCTGATGGCATTTCGCATCATGGCTTCGCGCGCTTCGCGGTCGACGAGTTCGACTTCTGCGCCGGCGAGGTCGGCGTTGGCGGGGAGCACATCGAGGGTTGGGAACTGGACCTGACGGTGGCGTGATTCCGCGATTGTGCTTTCGCCGATCAGGACGTCGTACGTGGTCCGCGTGACCGTGTCGCGCGACAGGCCGATGCCGGACGTGGCGTTGCCTTGCGGGTCGCCATCAATGAGCAGGGTGCGTTGTTCGGCCACCGCCAGGCTGGCGGCCAGGTTGACGGCGGTCGTGGTCTTTCCGACCCCGCCTTTCTGATTTGCGATCGCTATGACTCGAGCCACTGGTGTGTGCGGCGAGGGAGGAGATGAACCTGCGCCGAATATACCCGGTGCGGTCGGCGGTGGAGCGCCCACCGTGTTTCACGTGAAACACGATCACCCGGGCTCAGATGCGTTCCACGTGAAACAACTTGTGGCGTGCGGTGTGACTCCGCTAAATCGTTATGAGTCAACAACTTAGACAATTCAATGGCGCGACGTGTTCGCGTTCAAACACAGCCCGCGATTCACGCGTGTGTTCAAGCCACGCGCGAAAGCAGCCGCGGCACACTTCCATCGTCGCCCGAGCATGCCAACTTCCGGCTCCGCGATATCACCCGAGCACCGACAATGCCTCTCCAGCTGCCGTCCACCGGACCGACTCTCGCCATCCGACGCGAGGCGTTCGAACAAGCCGGACTCTCCAGAGACACCATCGATCGCGTGCTCGCACTCACCGATGACGAGTTTCGCATGGAGGGCTCGCTCATCGCCATCGGGCCGCTTCCGGCGCCTGACGACGTGCCCGACATCATCGACATGCTCGAAGACGCCGGATTAGTATACTTCGATGACTTTATGGAAATCCCCGGCGGGTTTCCTGAATGGCTGGTCCTCTACGCGCGCCACCGCTGACGGAGAGACGCGCCTCCCGCTGGTCAGGGCAGCGTCGATTGCGCAGGCGGCACAGGCGCGGACACAGCGCGCGGGGCTGCCTCGGTCGGCACGATGCGATGTACGCCGTGCCAGCCGCACACCAGACACCAGCTGGACCGAAAGCCTGACAACAGTCGCATGATGCGACCAGGTTCGACCCGCATCGTTTCAGCATCGCATTGCGGACAACGGATTCCGTCCGGCAGGATCCAGAGAAATACGATGGTGGCCGCGATGCCTCGCAGGACAAACAGGCCACCGAAGACAATGACGAACAGCGCAGCATCGGACATGCAGACACCCCACAGGCGTTCGTCGGTCAGACCGTGCGAATCATGGCGACCACGCGTTCACAGTCGGGCTTCAATCGCCGACCACGCTTCAACAAAGGCCACGCCGGCGTCGATCCGTTCCACGCCAACCTCCACATCGCGGGCGATTGCCAAACCATCGATGCTGCGCGCAGCGACCAGCGATGGCGGTCCCGAGCGTGACGGTACACGCACCACGCCTTCTCCGGCGGCTGGTATGGCTTCCACGACCATCCCAGGCACACCCTGCAGCTCGAATCGCCGATCGAACTCGTGATCAGAGACCGGCATACGCACCGCACTCTTCACAAGCAATCTTGCAACAGCGGCGCCAGATACCAGGGCCGTGAACGACGCCACCAGCGTCGTGATCCGTGACGCGGACAATCGCAAGAGCAGCGACGCCAGAAAGCCAGAGAGCGTCAGTGCACCCGCCAGCATCGCCCACCGCGTCCGAACCACCGCTCCCGACGCGCCCCGATCCTTCTCGACACCGACGACCATCACTCGGACGCTGGCCAGCAGTCCCGCCAGAAATACGACGTCAAAAACACTGAATCCGCGCACCACAACGCTCCTGTCATGTGAACCGAGGATCCAACCGGCGTCGCGCAGGCCAATAAATCCCGTATTCGTTGTTATTGCCGCCGGCGCTGATCGCGGATTCGATCCGCGTGAGCACGCGCCACCTGATCAGCGACCAAGGTTCTTCTGGAAGAATGCGATCGTCTTTGGCCAAGCTGCTCGTGCGGCCGTGAGATTGGCACCGTTCTGTCCGTCCTGCTGGCGCAGAAATCCATGTCCCGCACCGGCCAGAGTCACGGGCTCGTACGGCTTTCCAAGCGCCTTCATCGTCGAATCAGCGGCCGGGATGGTCGCATTGACGCGCGCGTCATTCTCGCCATACAAGCCGAGCACTGGTGATTTGACGTTCGTCAGTTCGGTGAGGGCTGGTGCGGTGCCGTAGTACACAACTGCGCCCTTTAACTTTGGGTGCGCACGCACCGCGGTGCTGAACGACGTCGAGCCACCCCAGCAGAATCCTACGACGCCGAATCGCGGCTGCGCTGCCGGCAGTGACATGCCGAATTCCGCGCTGCGTGCGATGTCGCGCTGGACGTCGTCGGCGACGAGAGTGCGGATCAGCGCGGTCGCCTGGGCCTGCGCGATCGTATCACCGGCTGCGACGGTGTACTTGCCGCTCAGCAAATCGGGGGCAACGGCGATGAAGCCGTCAGCCGCGAGTTGATCGGCGACGCCGCGCACCCACGTGCTGAGCCCGAAGATCTCATGGAGTACCACGACCACCGGTGCCTTGTCCCGACGTTGTGGATACACGACCCACGCTCGCAGCGAATCGGCGCCGCCGGGAGTGCGTGCGATCATCACGTACTCTCCATGTCGCGGCGACGCAGCGAGTCGTGCCGCGACCGTCAACGCGCCGGCTGGAATCGTTGCATCGTCGGGTTGCGAGATGTCATTCGAAACCGCGCCCGACACAGTTAGATCATGCGACATGTGCACGTCATGGCTATTCCCCTGCTGTACCGACGGCGTCGCGCACGCAGCGACGAAAAACACGCTGCATGCGAGGGCGGCACGATCCACGAACCGGTTGAGAGACATTGCAGTGATTGCGGAAGGGTGCGGGTCACATTCGGTGGCGAGTACCGGTGCAGGAACAGTTCGTCGGCCTCGCGGTCAGCTGGTGCTACCCCAACTTCGGAGACGGTCCACCAGCGACAGTGCTGCGTTCTGATGATACGCGTGCCACAGGATCGTCGATAAACTGCGCCAGGAACGCCGGGACTCGATCAGCGAGATACGATCGCGCCTGACGCGGAGTGTTGCCAGTGACAAATCCCACGTGCCCACCGTTCGGCAGGAACTCCGTGTGCACGAGCGGGTTCAGCTTCGCACTCTCGCGCACCTCATCCAGGACGTCCGCCGGCAGAAACGGATCGTCGGCTGCACTCAGCAACAGCAGCGGGAGTCGCGCGGTGCCGACGAACCGCTTCGCACTCGAACGGGTGTAGTAATCGCTCGCGCCATCGAAACCGTGCAGCGGACCGGTGATGAGATCATCGAATTCCCACAGCGTGGTGATGCGCGAGATGACAGCTGTACTCGGGAAGCGTTCGGGATACCGCGACGCCTTCTCCAGCGCCTTCGAACGCAATGTGCGCAGGAACCACTTCTCGTAGAGGCTCGAGAGTCCGCGGCTGATGTGTCGGGAGCCGCGTTCGAGATCGAACGGTGTCGATACGGCGACAGCTGCCTTCAGGCTCGGCGGCAGCGGAATCTCTGGGTCACCCAGCAGCTTGATCAGCACATTGCCGCCGAGCGACACGCCGCAGGCGATCAGCGGCGCGGACGGGTAGAGCGATACCAGACGATTCAGAAACCAGGCTGCGTCACCCGTGTCACCGGAATGATAGAATCGGGCGGCCCGATTGTTCGTGCCGCCGCACGACCGCCACAACAGCATATCAGCGGCCCATCCGCGCGCTGCTGCTGCGCGGAAGAGTGACGACACATAGTGCGAGCGTTCGGTCCCTTCGAGCCCGTGAAACAGGACGAATCGCGGCGCGTCGGAACGCTCCGCATTGGTGCGGATCACTACGACGTCATCGCCATCGGGCGTCTGCCACGTTTCGCGATGAGCGTCCCGGAGCGGTGCCGGGCTGACGAACTTGCCCCACAACGTCTGTATATGTGGATTCCGCGCGAACCATGGCGCGCGGAAATTCGATGCGCCTGTCATCCGGATCGAACCGTCCTACATTGGTTTGAAATTCGGCAGTCGCCGCGCTCGTCGCGGTCCCACGACAACTTACTTCGATCACGCGTCAGCCCCCCGTGCACGGAGCGTTGACTGGAGCACGATGCCCGTTCAGATCTTCGGCACGAAGAAGAGTGCAGCAACACGAAAAGCTCAACGCTTCTTCGCCGAGCGCCGGGTCCCGGTGCATTTCGTCGACCTGACGGAGCGTGCCGCATCGCGGGGCGAACTGCAGCGTTTCATGCAGCAATTCGGTGTCGAAGCGCTTATCGATCGCACAAGCCGCCGGTTCCTCGAACTTGGCCTCGCTCCGGCACGCTACGGCGAAGATCGCTGGCTTGACATCCTCGCTGACGAGCCGCTGCTTCTCGTGCAGCCATTGGTGCGGAGCGCGAACAAGCTGACGATTGGAGGCGATGGCGAAGGCGAGTGGAAGGCGTGGGTCGCTGAAGGGATCAAGTGACGGGACTCCGGCCGACTGAATTCTGAAGCCGGCAAAGGCACAGCATCGACGCATCAACATGTCAGTCTGTCAACATGCATCGGGTTATCGTTCGGAGGCGCCTCGGCCGCCTTTCTTGAGGGCTTTTGCCAGCTGTCCGAACTCCGGCATCCCGACGCTGAAAAATTCTGCCTCGACTTCTCCGACGATCATTCGTGCGCGATCAGCGAGCCGCGCGCCCGCTTCAGTGACCGTAATCGCCTTTGCTCGGCCATCGGTTGGATGCGGGGCACGGGCGAGCAGGGCCCGTGCCTCGAGAGTGCGCAGGACTTCGGAGGTCATGACGGGATCGGTGCTGGCTGCTGTAGCAATGTCGGATTGCCGGATCCCGGGCTGACGGATCCCGGGCTGACGGCTTCCAAGCCAGGCGGCCGTGATAAGGAGTCGGCACTGCGCGTGGGTGAGGTTCAGCGGAAGAAGGGCGGCACGCAACTCAAGCAGCCATCGGCTGGCTACACGCTCGAGCTCGGCGCTTCGACTCGTGGCGGGAGACCTGGGTCGTTCAGCAATTTCAGCTGATCCGCGGCTGCCGTGCGTGTCCATTATGCCTCCGTAGGAGGGTGGGGAATCACGCTGGTGCGGCCGCGGCCGCGCCGCGATCGGTGCCGAACCGCCGGATCGTGCGACAGCCTGATTCGTTCACGTATCAGTTGACGCAGAATCCTGAAAGTTTTGCCTATCAGCGGGATGCGATGCTTCGTATGCTATCGTTTATACAATGCATACGAAACAAATACATACGTATACGTCACAGAATCGTCCAGCACACGCCAGGTAGAGTTCGCCTGCGCGTTTCTGTTGGGCCGGGATTGATCTGCCCCCGCTATGCAAGCGCGAGAAACTCGCCGATGAAGCCGATCTCCGGCTCAAGTCGCTGCCCGAACTTCTCAAACACGGCGCGCTGCGCGTGCGCGATCAACGCCCGCACATCGGCCGCAGTGGCGTGACCGAGGTTCACCATGATGTTGGCGTGGATGTGCGAGATCTGGGCGTCACCAATGCGGAACCCCTTGAGACCGCACTGATCCACGAGGCGCCCGGCCCCGACACCTTCGATTTTCTTGAAGATCGAACCGGCGCTGGGATGATGTTCCAGCCAGGGATGCCTGGCACCGCGCCAGCTCAGGTTTTCCTGCAGAACGCGGTGCATGGCGGCGATGTCGCCGGGCGTCAGCCGGAAGGTGACGTCCAGCACGACGTCGCGGGTGTGATGAAAGACCGTATCGTCGTAGCCAAAGCCCACGTACGCAGCGTCGACCGTCATGCGCTTGCCCGTCTCACGCCGGATACGGCACGACTCGAACACCTCGGCAATGAACATCGTCCGTTCGCGCTCGGGTGCCGGCGAGAGGAAGTGCAGGTTTTGCCAGATCGCGCCGCCGACGGTGCTGGGGATACCGACGTAGTGCTCCAGGCCCGACCAGCCGGCGGCCACGGCATCACGAATGAGGTCGGCCATGATCGTGCCGCTTTCCGCAGTGCATCGTCCATCGCTGTGCCACGCGACGTGTTGTGAGCGGTTCCTGATCACCAGGCCGCGGAAGCCACCATCGCCGACCAGAATGTTTGCCCCGAGCCCGAGCACGAACCACGCCACGCCGGCCGATGTCGCACTGTCGATTGCCTCTGCCAGATCATCGCCCGTGTCGGCATCGTACAGGAGATCGGCCGGACCCCCGATTCGAAACGTGGTGTATGGCGCAATCGGGGCAGCGCGTCTGAGACGCGCCGGCGCGAGGCGTTCAGCCACCGCATCGAGCGCCGCAGGCGGCACTGCACTGGTGCCGGGTGTGGTTGCAGTCGTCATTGCTCCAAACAACACGACCCCCGCGTCGCGTGCCAGATGTTGCGACACGCGCTGCGCGCTCACCAGCCTTCCCAACTGTCTGTGACCCGAACCCGCTCCCGTCGTTTTGCGATCGCCGCACCGTTGTGCGTCGTCTTCTGCACACTGGTGTCGCCGCTGACGGCGCAGCGCGCAGAACTGGAACGTGTGATCAAACGCGCGGTGCTGCGCAACGGTCTGGAAGTGATCGCGGTCGAGAATCATGGAATTCCGATCGCGACGGTCGAGCTCAATGTGAAGAACGGGGCGTTCACGCAGCGGCCGGAATACGAAGGGCTCGCACACATGTATGAGCACATGTTCTTCAAGGCAAGCAAGGCATATCCGAATGCCGAGGCGTTCGGTCAGCGCTCGGCGGAGCTGGGTGCGCGGTACAACGGAACCACGCAGGAAGAACGAGTCAACTACTATCTCAGCCTTCCGTCCGACAGCGTGCGGGGCGGCATGTCGTTGATCGCCGAAGCGGTGCGGGGACCACTCTTCCTGCCGAGTGAGCTGGCGCAGGAGAAGGAAGTGGTCCTCGGCGAATACGATCGCAACGAAGCGTCGCCCGGATTTGAGATCATGCAGAAGCTCAGCGCCGCGCTGTATCCCGGCAATTCGAGTCGCAAGAACACCATCGGCAATCGCGATGTTCTGCGCACGGTGACGCCCGAGAAGATGCGCTTCATTCAGAACCGTTACTACGTGCCAAACAACATGGCGCTGATTGTGACGGGCGATATCAATCCGACGCAGATCTTTGCCTACGCCGATTCAGTGCTGGGCGACTGGGCGCGCGGTCCGGATCCATTTCAGATCGATCCGGTGCCGCCGATGCCAGCGCTTCCCGGTGCGTCGGCAATCATCAGCGAGGCGGAAGTCGGCGCAGTGACGGTGCTGATTCAGTGGCAGGGGCCGAGCGT
>JANMWU010000148.1:0-5989 GCA_031380785.1 Gemmatimonadaceae bacterium | reverse complement strand
ATTGCGAGCGATCTGCTTCGGTGGCGCGACGCCGTAGTCGGCAGGCTTGTATCACATTGGCGACTCGGCACAGGGCAGGAAGTCGATTTCGTGGTGCAACAAGGTCCGAATGTTGTTGCAGTCGAGGTGAAGTCGACGGCGCATCCAACAAGCGACGACGCGCGTCACCTGCGCGCGTTCAGAGCGCGCGAGCGTGGTCTCAGGAACACAGTGCTTCTGACCTGCGACGCGTCAGTGCATCGATTCCGCTGTGGTGCGCTTGCAGCGCCTTGGTGGGCAGTCGCATAGCGTGCCCGCCGAAGCCACCGTGGCTCGCCCGCAAGGAAGCGATTGAGGCCCGATCCCGCTTAAGCTGACGCCGCAGCAGACGCGTTGATATGGTATTGGCCCATCATGCAGTCATGTCACCAGCAATCCTGTCTCGCAGAACACCAGCATCCCGATCATCATGAGCATTCCCAAGCCAGATCGATCCAACTCGCCGCCAAACCTCACGCCGACCGCCGACAACCCGGTGCACGACACAGGGTGGAACGAAGGCATCTTCGCCGACCTGCGACCGTATCGTGTCGAATCGTGGGTCAAGGACAACGTGTTGACGATCACGTTCTTCATGTCGACGAGCGGTATCGAGAACTATTCCGATGCTCAGTTTGCCGATCTCCTCGAGCGCGAGCTGCTCATCGCGTTTCGCCGGAGCGACGCACGGCAGGTGTTCGCGGTGCCGCTTACCGACGCCAGTGGAAACAGCGTCTGGTCGGTGAGCGTCCTGATTGGCACTGTCGAGGCACGACTCGCGGATGTACTCGTCTCAGTTCGACCGTACCGTGCAGCACTGGCCGGAGCCACACTGCATATTCCGCCGAACACCGATGAAACATGGCGCGAGCTCGCCAACGCGATCGCGAGTTGTCTTCCGGCGCTGGAGGAGGACGAGTTCCTGATCATCTCCCACAAGCGCGCGAATTACTTCGTGCAGTTCGCCGCGCAAGGAAGCTTTGGTGTGCGCGTGGAAGCTACCTGCAACGCATTCATCGACCCCAATGACGTCCTCACCGACGAGCAGTACGCGGTGATGGCCCAACTGGGCTGGCAGCGAGCGACGGAGCGGCTCCTGGAGTCAGGTGCGCCACAGGATCCGGACGGATCACCGAATTTCTTCCTCAGCCTCCCCAACCCGGTCAATCGCGCGGCACTCGGACAGCTGACCGTCGCCACGTTCCGCACGGTTTACGGAGTATTGCACCCCGGTGAACTGCAGTATCGAGCTTTCGGTGATGGAGGCGCGTCGATCCGGTTCCCGACGATGGGCCTGAAGCGCGAACGAGCGTAGTTTGTGCGCGCCGAGTCCAGCGCTCAGCTGTTGGCCATTCGATTCCAAGGCCTCGAGCGCCACCAGAAAACTTCGTTCAACGAAAACTGAACCGCCTTGCTACGCACTCAGCACTGCTCCTCGATCCGGTACCCCATCGCCCGATACCCGCGCTGGCGTTTCGCCCACATACGCTCCAACGCCGCGTGACCCGTATCGACAAAATCGTACACCTGCACGTCGGTCTTGCTCGCATGCTCGCGATGCAACCGACCGACATATTGCTGAAGAACGCCCTTCCACGACACCGGCATCGCCAGCACCAGCGTATCGAGCGGCGCATGGTCGAACCCTTCGCCGATCAGCTTACCCGTTGCAAGCAGGATTCGCGGGGCATCGGCAGGTAACGACTCCAGCGCCGCCAGGCGCGAAGCCCGCGCGGAGGGTGACATTCGCCCATACAGCACCACGGGTTCAGCGACCGACGCGGTAATCCGCTCGCGCAACGATTCAACGTGGGCCGTACGCTCAGTCAGAACAAGCACCTTTCGGCCGTCGCGAAACGCGCGAGCAATCTGCGACACCAGCGTGTATGTGCGCTCAGCATCGGCAGCCAGCTGCCGAAACACCTCCTGAATGTCCACGACCGATTCGAGTACAGTTGTTACGCGACGTCGCGTGACATGCACGGCACACGCCGTCGGCTGGCTACCCGACGCAGCGGCGCGATGGCGAATCGGACCACACTGCATGAACACGAGCGCCTGCAGTCCGTCGCGACGCTCCGGGGTTGCGGTGAGCCCCGTTACATAACGCGCCCTGACCTGCCGCAGGATCGCAGTCACCGACGCGGCACCGACATGGTGACACTCATCGACGATCACGTGGCCGTACGATTCCACCAACGCGTCGACGGCACCGCGCCGCACGAGCGATTGCATCACCGCGACATCAATCTGTCCCGTCAGAGTGGCCTTACCGCCCCCGAGCTGGCCGACTGTGAGATTGCCGTCGTTCGTGCTCAGAAATGTGTGCAGGCGCTGACGCCATTGCTCGAGCAACGCCATGCGATGCACGAGCACCAACGTGTTCACCGATCGCGCAGCAACGAGTGCCGCAGCGATCACGGTCTTTCCAAACGCCGTAGGCGCGCATAGTACTCCGGTGTCATGTGCAAGCATCGCGTCGACCGCGCGGCGTTGGGGTAGCCGAAGCGTGCCACGAAACGTCGAGTCGATCGGTGTACCGGTATGCCGCTGATCGTCGCGCTCACGGCCGATGCGGTGCGCGTCGAGGAGCGCCGTAAGCGCGTCGTCGCATCCGCGCGGCAACGCGATGTGCGCTGGAAATTTCTCAGCCATGGCAATGAGGCGAGGAATGTTCCACACCGACCGTCGCATCGATTGCGCTTCGAAATATGCTGGGTTTGGGAACGCAGCCAATCGAATCACGCGATTCAGGAGCGGTTGCGGGACACCTGCCGTTGCCACGAAGAGCTGGTTCGCATACGTCACGCGCACCGTAGCCGGCAGCGATTCAGTGGGATGCGTAACGCTGAGCTTCGCACGCACCCACGGCAGCGCGTCGTCTTCGTCTCCGCTCGCGACGTCAAGCACGGTCGCACTCCCGATCGCCCTTCGAATTGCCGGCGTAATCTCACTCGCCGCCATGGTGACGACAGACGCGAGATACCGCCACTGGTCGACGTAAGGCTGCAGCGCATCATCAACGAACACCGTGCGGCTCAGCGCTCGCTCGCGTTTCTGGAGCGGCAAGGCAATCAGGTTCCCAAAGCCGCCGGCCGGCATCGTATCCTGATTGGGAAAGAGTCGATCATACGACGACAGCGCGAGCTGTCGTGTGGTCGCACACGTATGACTGAGCAGTGCAGAACCCAGCTGCCGAGCGTCGCGCGCGGGGACAGCCTGAGCAAAGAAGATCCACGCGTGTGCACCCGCACCGGATCGCGAAATCTCGAGCGACACCGGGACCCCTGCGGTGCGGCAAGAGAGAACGAAGGCAGTGGAGTCTGCGCGCCACTCCGCGTCGTCAAAGTCCACCGCAAGGAACCAGCACGAATCGTCGGGAAGCAGCGGATATACGCCAGCGACAATCTTGCCGGCGAGATGGTCGTACATCACCTGATCGCTCACTTCCAGCAACTGGCGGTGCTGGCATTCACTGCACTTCACGCGGGGTTTCTCACAGATACCGGCGCGCCACTCGTTGCCGCAGGCCGGCGCATACCCCGATTTGCCACTGGTTCCGCTGTGCCATCGGAGCGCGTACGCATCGTGACGGCCGCGAAATAGTCGCCGCATCAGTGCGACCTTTTCTTCGGTGCGCAGTGGAACAGCTGTGGCATCCGACTGCGCGACTGGCAGAGCGTTGGGCGTTGGTGCGGCGCGCCACTCGATGCGATGCGCGTCGAGCAACGCGCTCAGGCGCGCGTTCTCGGCGCGAAGGGCGTCCGTCTCATCGGCGGGCATGGAAGTCACACCGACTGAGCCCGCAGCGTCTCAGCGAATTCAGCTTCGTCAAGTTGCGCCTGCGCCGCGCGAATGATCATCTCACTCACCACCTCGGTCTACCACGGAGCGGGAATCCCAGGAAGATGGAGGCAGACGTCCGCTGCCTGGACGGCCGAGCGAATGTTTCCATCCTGAACGCAGTGTCTACACGCGATCGCGACTGAATACGCTGCGGCAAGATCGACGACGTCGACGTTCATTCCGCAGTCGAGACGGTTGTCGACGCGCGCGAGTGCGGCACCGAGCGTTTTGTGGCGTGACCGGCCGGGCAGGTCGACCGCGTTAAGGATGCCGTCATGGATTGCGTAAACCCGCTCCGGGGAGAGAATGCGAAAGGTCGCTTGTCCGTCGGATAGTCCGCCACCGCTTGATTCAGCGCGCCGCGCCGGGCCAGGCGCTCCACCACGGCGTCATGCGAGACGATCGGGTGTTCAGTTTTGCTGATCGCCGCGGCCTGGGCGAGATATCCGACAAGCGCCGAATACCTGGGCTTGCCGGCTTGCCAAGATGAACCGCCACTGTCGAAAATGGTTGAGCTCGAGGTCCCACCTTGCGGTCGACGCGATGAATGCGCATATTATTGACGAATGTATGCGCATACCAGGAGATTATGCCAAAGCGCGACAAGCAGGCCAGCTCCGGCTGGCCAACAAGGAAACTGCCAAAGGTCGGGCCGAAGCGCCGGACGAATTTGACGGTCGACCCAGACGCCGCGCGACGCGGTGAAAGCTTCGCCCTTCGGCAGGGGAGCAGTTTGTCACAGCTCGTTACGAACTTGCTGCACGCGCTCCCCGCGGCGGATATGCCGGAACGCACAAACGCGGCCGCCTTTGCGCCGATCGTGCAGCGACTGCTTGGCGTTGCGCGACCGCCGCTCGGCGACGGTGCCCCGGATCACGGAGCATATCGCGAGCATCTGATGGACAAGTATGGCACGGCATAGCCGGTGCCTCGCTCCACAGAAAAGCCGGCGAGTCTGGCGTTCCTGATCGATACGAACGTGATTCTGGACGTCGTCCTGGACAGACACCCGTGGGCGTCGGATGCAGCGATCCTTTTCGATCTGATTGTCCGCGGGAAAGCGCGTGGCTATGTCGCGTCGCATTCGATCACCACCATCGCATATCTCGTGCAGAGGACGGCGGGAAGAGTCGCTGCAGCGACTTCCATCGCCGACCTGCTCGGCATACTCGCCGTCGTTCCGCTCGATGCGGCGGATTTTCAGCGCGCGCTTGCGATGGGTCTCAATGACTACGAAGACGCCGTCCAGGTCGCGGCGAGTCTCAAAGTGGGTGCAACGGCAGTCGTCACGCGGAACAGCAGGGACTACGTGGGTGGCCCGGCGAAATGCCTGAGTGCCGGGGAAGCAGTCGCTCTCGTCGACGGCATGGGAAAGCAGCCGGTGACGAAGTGACGCCAGCGGAAGGCGCTCCCATGGCCGCGCCGCATCCGACCAACAAAAGCCCGACCGATTTCGGCCGGGCTGGCTTTCGTAAATCCTTATCCTGCAACAATAAGCGGGAGACGGGACTCGAACCCGCGACCTTCAGCTTGGGAAAATGACGACAAGCAATCGTGCACGTCACTGCGTGTCACTCGCTTTCCCTCTGCCCAGCGAGAGCACGCCGTCGCGTTTCCCCATGCTGCCTATTGCTTCCCAGCGTTTCTGTGATATTCTGAGCTTTACTGGCTGCCTGTAGTGGCTGACTGTCGCGGTGGCGTGATCGCGCTCCTGCAGTGAGCTCAAGTCAGCCAAGTCAGCCAGTGTGAGAGCCACGAGAACATATGCCGCGAAAGCCAGCCATTCTGCGCAACGCCGCTGATCCGACGGCGCCCCACTTCCTGACGCCGGCGTCAATTGAACGCTTGCCAGTGACCGGCGCGCAGTACCGAGTTCGTGACAGCGGTGCAGGCGCGCTCGCAGGATTCGCGATCCAGGTGTCCGCCGGCGGGACGAAGACATACACTCTGGATTTTCGTGTGCGAGGGGATCGCAAATCGTTTCGAATGACCTTCGGCAGGTTCCCGGTAGTGCCACTTCAATTGGCCCGCAAAGAGGCGTTCCGAGCGAGGACCTTGGCGATGACGGGGCGAAACCCCGCGGCGGATCGTGTCGAGGAGCATGAGCGCACGCGCACAGCACGAA
>JANMWU010000133.1:0-2233 GCA_031380785.1 Gemmatimonadaceae bacterium | reverse complement strand
TGCCGGCGACGCGAAGCTGCGTATCGAGGCCGCCGAGCGCATGGGCGACGTGATTCGCGGGCAGTGCTCGTCCCCGAGCTTCGGCGCCGGACTGCGCGTGAAGATGAAGCAGGGGCCGAGCGACATCGATGGACACGACTTTCACCTGATCGAGGTGACACACCGGGTCACGAACAACGGCGAGTTCGCTGGGATGAATGTCGAAGAGTTGTATGAGAACAGCTTTGTCGGTGTGCCGGCCGCGACGCCATTCCGGCCGGCGCGAGTTTCAGCGCGACCGCAGGTGCATGGCACTCATACGGCGAAAGTCATCGGTGCCGGCGGCGACGGTGCGATCGATGTTGACGCCAAGGGTTGCGTGCTGCTCGAATTCCCCTGGGATCGCGGCGCCGGCAAGGGCGCGAAGTCCAAGCATCGCGTGTACGTCGCGAGCGTGTGGGCCGGACAGTCATGGGGATTCATCCAGATCCCGCGCGTAGGACAGGAAGTGCTGATCGAGTATCTGGACGGCGATGTGAACCGGCCCATGATCACCGGCCGTGTCTACAACGCCTCCCATCCCCTGCCCTACGATCTGCCGGCGAACAAAACGCAGAGTGGCTGGAAGTCGCGCACGCTCGATGGCGGCAGCGACAACTTCAACGAAATCCGCTTCGACGACAAGAAGGGCAAGGAAGAGATCTTTGTGCAAGCCGAGTACGACATGCTGCTCAGAATCAAGCACGATCGCACAACGAAGATCAAGAACCATGACACGCGCACGCTCGAAGAAGGCGACGACACGCACACGGTGACGAAAGGCAAACAGACGATCACCATCAAGGGTGATCAGTCGCTCACGGTGCAGTCGGGAAATCGTTCGGCCGAGATACAGACGGGCAATGAGTCGCTCAAGGTGTCGTCCGGCAACATGACCGTTGGCGTCTCGGCAGGGAACATCTCGATCAAGGCCGACGCCGGAAAGATCACGGTGGAAGCCGCTCAGGAAATCACGCTCAAGGTCGGCGCAAACTCGATCAAGATCGACATGACCGGTGTCACCATCAAAGGCACGATGGTGAAGATCGAAGGCGAGGCGATGGCCGAGATGAAGTCGCCGATGACCAAGGTCGAGGGAAGCGGCATGATGGAAGTGAAGGGTGCCATGACGCAGGTGAAGGGCGATGCAATGCTGATCGCGAAGGGCGGCATCACAATGATCAACTGACGGCCCACTCGATGACTGCACCGCGCACTGCCTCGGTTCCGATTGTTGCACCAGATCCGTCGCTCGAATGGCTCATCATCCGCGCCAATCTGTCCGATGACGCGAAGGAAGCCATCGCGGGCAGCGCCACCTGCGACGCGTCACTCGACACGCTGCTGACGGCGAATCTCGATGTCGACGCGGTGCGGATGATCGCGTTTGCGTTGCCGCCGCGCGAAGGGGTGTGGTGGGCGTGGACCGCCGCGACGCATGCATCGCGACTCCCCGCAGCGAAAGCGGTGACACCCGAATTGCAGGGCGCGCTCGCCGCCACTGAACAGTGGATCGCGAATCCGGATGACGAACATCGTCGGGCGGCGTGGAAAGCGGCGCAGCATGCGGGCCTCGAAACGTCGGCTGGTTCCGCCGCAGCAGCCGCCTACTTCACCGGCGGCAGCGTGGCGCCGGCTGACATCGCACCGATTCCACCGCCGCCGGCCATTCACGCCGCACTGGCCTTCGTTTCGGTTGTCGCTGCGTCCGCCACTGACCCGGCGCAGTTTGCTCCCATGGCGCGTGGGTTCGTGGCGCAGGGTCTTGCCGTCGTCAAACAACTTGGTGGCTATCAGACCTGCATCTCGCACGCGCGCACCCATCACGACGCGAGGCTCGAGCAGCACAAGGCAGTGACCGAGCCGCAGCCTGCCGCCGCAGCGCCGGCTGGTTGACGATCACGTATGGGACAGCCTGCCGCGCGACTGACTGACATGCACGTCTGCCCGATGGTGACGCCGGGTGTGCCACCGATTCCGCACGTTGGTGGACCCATCGTGTCGCCGGGCGCGCCAACGGTGTTGGTCGCCGGCATACCTGTGGCCGGCGTCGGCAGCATGTGTGTATGCGTCGGACCACCGGACTCGATCATCCTCGGGTCATTCACTTGCCTGATGGGCGGCAAACCAACCGCGCGCATGGGCGATTCGACGGCCCATGGCGGTGTGATCGTGCTTGGTGCGCCTACAGTTCTGGTGGGCTGAGCGGCGCGAA
>JANMWU010000347.1:0-2294 GCA_031380785.1 Gemmatimonadaceae bacterium | reverse complement strand
CCACGGCGTGAACATGACGTCGTTCAGGCCCATGGTGTGATCGGAGTGGAGGTGCGTGAGAAACAGCGTCGCCAGTTGTGGCGCCTGAAGTGCCGGGAACCCAGTGCGTGCCGCCGCCATCGCGCGCCGCACGATGCCGGTACCGGCGTCGAACAGATACGCGACGCTGTCGACCACGATTGCCAGCCCGGGTCCGCTGCGATCGGGGTCTGGGATTGGCGTGCCGCTGCCGAGCACGATCAGCGTTGTGCGTGACGCAGGCTGCGCCTGAGCGCTCATCGTCGGCATCGTGAGCGTGAAGGCGGTGACGCAGATCGCCGTCAGCAATCGGGATACAATGGAAATTCCGGTGATGCAACATGTATTGTTGCCTGAGTCGGCGACTCGCAATTCGAACCCCGTTCACAGTCTTCCAGTGCCAGAACTTCCGGATATCACAGTATACCGCGAAGCGCTCGAGACGCGCGTGGCGGGGCACGTGCTGAACAACGTCGAGGTCGGATCGCCATTCGTGCTGCGATCCGTCGATCCGCCGCTGAGCGCATTCTCCGGTCGCACCGTCACCGCCATCGAGCGACTCGGCAAGCGCATCGTGATTGCCGTCGACGGCGAATTGTTTCTTGTCATTCACCTGATGATCGCGGGCCGACTCGCCTGGGTGCCGACAGGCAAGAAAGGTGTGTCGCGCGGACGACTCGCGGCCTTCGCGTTCGACACCGGCACGCTGATCCTCACGGAAGCCGGCACCAAGCGGCGCGCGTCGCTTACTGCGGTTTCCGGTCGCGCAGCGCTTGGCGCTATGGATCGCGGCGGGCTCGATGTGCTGAATTCGACTGACGGCGCAATGCTGCATCGACTGCGGAGCGAAAATCACACACTCAAGCGCTCGCTCACCGATCCGCGACTGTTCGACGGCATCGGCAACGCCTATTCCGACGAGATCCTGCACGCCGCGCAACTCTCGCCGATGCAACTCACGTCGAAACTGACCGACGCTGACGCACTGCGACTGGTGGCGGCCATTCGCGCTACGCTACGCACATGGACCGACCATCTTCGTGTCGAGGCCAAGGGCGCCTGGCCGACAAGGGTGACGGCGTTTCATCCGGAAATGGCGGTGCACGGACGCTTCAAGCTGCCATGTCCCGTCTGCGGCGCGCCGGTGCAGCGGATACGATATGCCGAGAACGAAACGAACTACTGCGCGCGGTGCCAGACTGGTGGAAGATTGCTGGCAGACCGGGCGATGTCGCGATTGCTCAAGGAAGACTGGCCCCGCTCGCTCGACGACCAATAGGCAGATTTTACAAATCGCTTAGACTCGCCGCTCGCACGAAACGAATTTGAAAGTTCACAGCACGATGAAGGACTTCCTCAAATCAGATCCCATGTTGAACAATCGCCTGATCCGCATCGTGATTCTGTCTGGAGCGCTGATCTCCGCGCCGTCGCTGTTCGCGCAGACGCGCGCGGCGCAGAACAGGGAGCTGGACGCGTACATCACGAAGGGGGTACGCGACTGGGATATCCCCGGTCTCACGATCGCGGTCGTGCGTAACGACTCGGTGCTCTTCACCAAGGGGTACGGCGTGCGCCGACTCGGCGCCGCCGGCGCGGTGGACGAGCAGACTGAGTTCGGCATCATGAGCACCACCAAAGCCTTCACGGCGCTGGCGATGGCAATGTTGGTTGACGAAGGGAAGGTGGCGTGGAACGATCCGATCACGAAGCATCTGCCTGAGTTCCAGTTCAGCGACCCGTTCCTCACTCGCGAGGCGACGGTGAAGGATCTGCTCACGCACAACATCGGGCTTGGGAATGCCGATCTGATGTGGGCGCGCGGCGATCTGACGCGGGCTGAGATCCTGCGTCGTGTGCGCTATGTGCCGACGGCGTATTCGCTGCGGTCAGGTTTTGCTTATCAGAATGTGATGTACGGCGCGGCAGGCGAAGTGATCGCGCGCGTGTCAGGCATGTCGTGGGAAGACTTCATTCAGAAGCGCGTCTTCCAGCTGCTGGGCATGACGCAATCGTACACGACATACGACGCGATGCATTCGGCTGCCGGCGCGAATCAATCGGAGCCGCACTTCCGCATCCGCGACACGATTCGCGTCATCGCTGACGAAAAAGTCGATGTGCTGCCGGCCGCAGGCGCGATCTGGTCGAACGCGACCGACATGGCAAAATGGGTGCGGTTCCTGCTTGACAGCGGACGCGTTGACGGCAAGCGACTGATCAGCGAAGCCGGGTTTCGCCAGCTGCTGGCGCCACAATCGTTCGTCACAGCGTCG